>VGZZ01000004.1 GCA_016872285.1 SAR202 cluster bacterium
AGCTCAAGCGCAACGGCGGCATCATGATCGGCAAGACAAACCTCACCGAATTCGCTATGGCCTACACCTATCACTACCCCTTCGGGGTGCCTCGAAACCCGTGGAACCTGAAGCACATGCCGGGCGGCTCCAGCGCCGGCTCAGGCTCCGCCACCGCCGCGTATATGTGCGCCACCGCCCTGGGCGAAGACACCGGCGGCTCCATTCGAGGCCCTGCCTCCTACAACGGCATCGTGGGCCTGCGGCCCAGCCAGGGGCGCGTCAGCAGGCACAACATCATCGGCTCCTGCTGGTCCATGGACACCGTCGGCCCGATGTCTCGCACAGTAGAAGACTGCGCCATGACCCTCCAGGCCATCGCGGGCTACGACCCTAAGGACCCCCACTCCTGGAAACGCCCTGTGCCTGATTACGTAAGGTCTCTGGAGGGCGGCATCAAGGGGCTTCGCATCGGCATATTAAAAGAGAAACTCTACGCCAAAAATATAGAGAAGGAAGTTGAGGACGCCACTCTCAAGTCGGCCGAGGTCCTCCAGGAACTGGGCGCCGAGGTCCGGGACGTATCGCTCCCCATGTCCGTCCACGACCGCGCCCTATACAGCCCCATTGTTTACCTGGAAGGCTCCATGGTCCACCACAAGACGGTCCGGGAGCGCCTTAAGGACTACGACCATAACATGCAGATCACGCTGCTAGTTGGCAGCATCATGCCTTCGCAGGTCTATTACAAGGGGCAGCGATTGCGTCACATGCTTCGCGCCCAGTACATGGAGCTTATGAAGACGGTGGACGTGCTCATTTTCCCTACCGCCGCCGCACCCGCTCCCCTCATTGTAGACAAGCCCGGCCTAGGCACCAAAGAGGAGTTCAAGCGGGAGACCATCAACACACGCCGTACTCTTACCGGCCTGAGTAACGTGGTGGGCGCGCCGGCCCTTTCTGTGCCCAGCGGCTTTTCCAAGACCAAGCTGCCCCTAGGCTTACAGATCCTCGGTAGGCCCTTTGAGGAGGACACGGTGCTGCGGGTGGGCTTCGCTCATCAGGAAGCCACCGACTGGCATAACCGCAGGCCGCCTATTTCCTGACACCCCTGCAGCCGCCGATGTCAGCCCTTTAGGCCGCGCCGCGCGGCCTAAAGGGGATGCGCTAGTGTGCCTGAGGAACGCCAACTCCGGGTGTCATTTGTGCTTTTTCTATGCCGCTCTGCAAGTCGCCTTCTACATTCAGCTTGCTTACGTTCACGCCCATGGATACCAGGACGGCAGTGCAGTCGGAGCTTAAACCCGTGATGATCATTCGGGCCCCCAGAAGACGGGAAGCCTCAATGGTATTGATCAGATGATTGGCCGCGTCCTGGTCTATAAGAGCCATGCCGCTCATGTCCAGTACCACCGATTTAGCGCGATGGGTACGGATGGCGTTTAAGAGCTGCCCCGTCAATAGCCTGGCCCTCTGCCGGTTGAGCGCGCCAATGAGGGGCAGAAGGAGCAGCCGGCTTCCAATGCGCAGAATGGGCATGGAGAGCTGCGTTATGACCTCCTCCCGTCTTTTTAGCTCTTCCTCCGCCTGCTTGCGCTCGGTAATGTCCTCCATCATGCCCAGGACATGCGGGTCGCAGCTTGTTGAGTCGATGAGCTTTGTTATGCTGAACTGCATCCATCGCACTTCGCCGGACTTGGTAACGCAGCGCTGCTGATGCTTGGTGTTCGGCATGGTCCCTTGAGCTATCTGCAGGGCCAGCGAGAGGCTCTCAGGCAGGTCGTCCGGATGGGTGATGTCGGACAAAGCACCCTCCAGGAGTTCCTTCCGGCTGAATCCCAGTATGTCGCACAGTGACCGGTTGACCTCCAGGATGCGAAAGTCCGGCGCCAGGATAATCATACCCAGGGGGGCATCCTCAAAGGTTCGTCGGAACCTTTCTTCGCTCTCCTGAAGCCTCTTCTCCATGCTCCGGTAGGTCAGCACCACCTCCAGGGTGGCCCTAATAGTGTTCTCATCAAAGGGTTTGATTAGATAGCCCAGGGGATAAGTGGCGGAAGCTTTTTTCACAGTTTCAGTGTCGGCCTGGGCCGTGATGTAAATCACCGATGACCTAGTCCGCTGTCTCACAGCCTGCGACGCTTGTATCCCATCCATCTCCCCCTGCAGCCTGATATCCATCAGCACCAGGTCAGGCTCAAGGGCCTGGGCCTGCTCAATGGCCTGTCTGCCGGTAGCGGCATGACCAACAGCTTCATAACCCAACCTCTTCAAAATATCCATGATATAAGTGGCGACAATAGCCTCATCTTCCACAACCAGGACTCTTGCGCGGGCCATTTCTCACTCCTTTATTTATGGTTAAATACTGATCTCGGATACGCGCTATCCCAACCCCTATACGGGACTAACATTGACATTTGACGCCGCGGGTCCAATTCCGTGAAACTCAAGACCTGACGGCTGTTTAGAAAGGCTTATCAGCTTAGAATTCAACATGAAAATGCGCCGCTAACGCTGCTCAAAGCGCGGCATTCCACGGCGGCAATAATAGGCTTCTCAGTGACGGCGAAGACTTTCCGCGCCAGCCCGTCCTCCACCCCATTGTCACCTCCGCCCCGTCCTTGTTATGTGAAACAGCAGGCTGGCATTATAGAAATCGCAATCTTTTCCGCGAGACGGAAGAACGTTCGGCGTTAATACGCCATCATCCCGCCGTCCACCACAATCTCCGCGCCCGTCATGTAGGAAGACTCGTCTGAAGCTAGGAACAGCACGGCGTAGGCCACGTCCTCCGACTGACCGATGCTGCCCAGGGGTATACGACTCTGAGAGCGGGCCCTGGCTTCCGGATCGCGATAGCTCTCCTCAGTCATCGGCGTGTCGATAGGCCCGGGGTGGATGGAGTTGACGCGGATGTTCTCCTTGGCGTAGGTGATAGCCGCAGTCTTGGTCATAACTCGAGTCGCGCCCTTAGACGCGTCGTAAGCGGCGTTGCGGCCCCGGCTGCCGATGATGCCCACCAGCGACGATATGTTGACTATGGCGCCGCCGCCCACCTGCCGCATGGCCGGTATAGCGTACTTCATGCCAAGAAAGGTGCCCTTGGCGTTGATGGCCAGCACACGGTCGTAGTCCTCTTCAGTTATGTTTACCAGGTCCTTCAACTCGCCGCGAATGCCCGCGTTGTTGACCAGGATGTTCAGCCTGCCGAACCGCTTTTCGATGGCTTCCATGGCTTTTCGCCAGTCCTGGCTTTTGGCGACGTCCAGGTGAAGGTAGACGGCGTCGTGTCCGTTCTTGGACAGCTCCTTCTCCAGCGCGCCGCCCTCTTTGTCCAGAATGTCCGCTATGGCGACCTTGGCCCCCTCTTTGGCGAACATCCGGGCTTCTACCGCGCCCATGCCCCTGGCGCCGCCGGTGATCAGAGCCACCTTGTCTTTAAATCTCATAGGTCCTTCTACTCCTCCTGGGGTCTACTGCGCCAGCCAGCCGCCGTCGATAGCCAGTTCAATGCCGGTGATCCACTTGGACTCGTCTGAGGCCAGATACAGTACGCCGTAGGCCACTTCCTCCGGACGCCCGTGACGGCCCAGGGGCACCTGGGCCTGTATCCGTTCGTTGAAACCGGGGGTGCGCCTCCTGGCCTCGTTGCCGGGGGTGGCGATAGGCCCGGGGTGGACTGAATTGCATCTAATCTTGTCTTTGGCGTGGTGGACCGCTATGGCCTTGGTGAAGGCGCGAATGGCGCCCTTGGATGCGGTGTAGATGGGGTGGCCAAACTCGGACCCGACGATGCCCATTTGCGACGAGATGTTGATTATGGAGCCGCCTCCGGCTTTCCGCATGGCAGGGATGGCCGCGCGAGTGCCCAGCATGCAGCCCATGGCGTTGGTGCCGACTATCTTGTTCCAGACCTCCACGCTCATCTCGCCCATCCACTGGACGCCGCTGATGCCCGCGTTATTCACCAGCACGTTCAGCTTGCCGAATCGTTGCAGCGTGGCGTCCACGGCCCGCGACCAGTCGGCTTCGTTGGTCACGTCGAGTTTGAGAAATACGGCATCGCCGCCCTGCTCGTTTATCGCGGCCTCCACCTGCCGGCCTTCCTTCTCCAGCACATCGCCAATGACAACCTTGGCGCCCTCCTTGGCGAAGAGCCGCGCGTCCGCCTCGCCAATTCCACGAGCGCCGCCGCTAATAAGCGCAACCTTGCCTTCCAATCGCATCCAGTCCTCCACGTCGGCTTACCTAATTTTTAGTCGGAGGGAGTGTAGGTTGCCGAATAGGTCATGTCAATGGAGTCTATAAGTGGAATTCCATCTTGCGAATCCAGATCCCATTGCGACAGTTAAAAATGCTCCGGGTATGTTATCACTATCGTTGGACTCTTACGCATAAATCTACGGCAAGTACTTAGGAGGCGATCATTAGCGCATTTATATGCTTCCTTAGCAAGACAAGTAGCCTGCATTCGTAACATATCCTTGACAAGGCTAGGGCCAAGTGGTAGTTTGCGTCTCGCTCAGGAAAGCCATTAAGGAGGCAGCCCATGGGCAACGGTTTACGGCTAGGACGCATATCAAGCCTTGGCATACTAGCCCTGGCGGCGCTATTCACGCTCTTCATCCTTGCCTGCGGTGAAGATGAGGAGGGCACGCCGGCCCCCGGACAGACCGCCGGCGCAACGTCCACTTCCAGGTCGTCCCCCACGCCCACGGCCAGAGCAAGCGTTCCCGTGCAACCCCGGCTACGGGTAGCCGTCCCGCCTCCCGGCGAGCAGTTCACTGTGCCTTACACGCAGACTCAGACCTCCGAAAAGATTATGCCTTCCTACGAGCATCTGGTGGGACGGGACATTCGCACCAATGTTGAGGTGCCGCAGCTTGCCAGCAAGTGGGCGGTTGCCGCTAACGGCAAGGACTGGACCTTCGATTTGAGGCAGGGCGTTCCTTTCTACAGAGACGGCAAGGCCTTCAATAACTACACCTTCAGCGCCAGGGACGTAGTGCTTACCTGGGACCTCTTAAACGGAGAGGAAGGCGCGGTTAAAACTTCCAAGGCCAAAAGCCCCGGCGAATGGAATAACCGTCTGGGTTCCGGCGCGGGCAACTGGGAAGTTGTCAACGACAACCGTGTAATCCTCCATTCCCCCAAAGTATGGCTGGACGCCGCCTTCTTCTTCTCGGACGAGTGGGAGTCCGGTATCGTGAGCAAGCAGCACTGGGATGCGGTGGGCGGGGAAGACGGCTACATGGCAAACCCCATTGGCAACGGCCCCTGGAGCTATGTCAGCCACTCCGCCAACCAGAACTTCCTCCACAAGGCAGTAAAGGGTCACTATAGGCAGACCCCGGAGTTTGACGAACTCCAGATACTCTTTGTGCAAGAGGCTGCTACGCGGCTGGCCCAGCTTTTGGCTAAAGAAGTGGACATCATCCCCCTGCTGCGCTCGCAGCGCCAGCAGGTGGAAACTTCAGGCTTCAAAACCGTGAAGAGCACTCTGCCGGGACTCCATAGCTCGCTCCAGATCATGTACTACAGGCAAAACGCCTACTGCGTCAACGGCACGCCTCTTCCTGGAGCCGGCGCACCCTGCGGCCCCTCCAAGGCTTACGACGTCAACGACCCGACCCGGAAGCCCGCCGTCCGCCGAGCCTTGAACCTGGCCATCAACCGTGACGAAATCAACAAGGTCTTTTTTGACGGAAAGGCGTTCCCGGCTGTCAGCTACTTCCCGCCCTGGCGCGACGACTGGAAGGACGAATGGGCTCCTATCCCCGGCCCTGAAGGCAAGACGGGCAAGGACGGCGGTTATCCCTACCCCTATGATCCCGCCGCCGCTTCGAAACTGTTGGCTGATTCCGGTGTGCCCGACGGGTTCGAGATAACGCTGACCTGCTTCCGGGTACATCAGACCGTGCCTGAGTGGCCGGACATGTGCGAACGCTTTGTTCAGCACTTTAATGCCATCAAAGTCAGGTCAAAGCTGGAGTTTGTGAACAGCTTTGGCGAGTTCCGGACAGTGGCGCGGGCCAGGGAGCGCAGTCAATGGCTCAGAACGGCCGCCGAGTCTCTGGACCCCATATGCGCGGCGGTAGCCTTTGCCCACGTATGGGAGCTTGGTATTGGCTACATGGAGCACGAGCCTATCTCCGACTTCTGGAAGAAATGCAATGAGATAGCCAGCCTGGATGAGCGCCGCAAGCTGGCATCAGACCTGGGCACCCTCTGGTTGAAGGAGTCTTACAGCGTTCCCCTCCTCTGGATTTTCGGAGAGGCTGCTATAAACCAGAGCGTCGTTGAAGACTACGCGGTAAATCAGCTTCACATGGGACCCATCAGATACCACGAGTACACTAAGGCCGTGCAGAAGCGGTAATTCACGCTAAGACGCAAGAAAAAGCCCTCCCAAAATGGGAGGGCTTTTTCTTTGCCGCGTTCCACGCATCTTATGGATAGTCCTTTTAGATGCAACGTCAGGGAAAATTTTAAGCCGATAAGCGATCCAGGCGGCGCTTCTGCCCCTCAGCGGCGTTCTGCTATCGCTAGTTATTGGATTGTGTGCATTCTGTCCCTTACAAATCTCATGCAAACGGATATTTCTAGTAGTCTCCACGAATAGCTTTGGGTTGTCGCTTTGATGGATGGGACGCGGCGTGCTCGCTGATAAGGTAAGTCTCGATAGAGAATTTCACCTCTCCCCAAACGCTACGGCTGAATGCAGCCTGAAGGAGGCTACTATGGCAGGAATCCTTTGGTTGATTTTCATAGTGCTAATAGTGCTATGGCTTGTAGGGTTTGCGGTGAACTGGGGAGCCTTTGTATGGCTTCTGCTGATAGCCGCTGCGGTAGTGCTGCTGATAAACCTCATAGGTTCGTTTTCAGGGTCCAGGCACAATCACTAGACGACAGGTCTAGGGTAGCGGCCCGCTGAGGCGGGCCGCTACCCTAGACAGTTATCAGCGGTTGGATTGAATTGCGCTTCAGATAAGTTTTAGCGTACGCATGGCAGTGGGGTGGCTGTGATGAGGAGGAGGGCCTGCCAAACATTGCGGATTGAATTAAACGCACTCGCCGGCTGAGATCGCTTTGGCATTACAGGATGCCCGCATCTTGAATCTCATCACACCCGCTTCCAGCCGGGCTTTAGCTTATGGAGGAACATCAGATGCCGCCACATTGTGAAAGATCACGCGCCGGGCCGGAGCAGCAAGCCCCGGAGGAGCGGCCCGGCATCGAAGAGCAGGCAAGGAGCAACCGCGAAGCCTTCGAAGACGACAGAGAAGGCCAGGAGATGCGTCGGGACACCCCGTTCAAGAAAGAGTGGGACGAGCGGACTCCTAGAAGAGACATGGATACCGCTGACGAAAACCCTGTGGAATCCAAAGAAAGCGACGCTCATGAGCAAGCGGATATTTCAGACACGAGACCGGGGTCAACTGGGGAAGTCGTGCGGGAGAGAGGGGGCGAAAAGGGGAAAGAAGACGCGTACACCCACCAGCCCGGCCAGATGAGCCGGCGGGCGCCCTCAGACCGCAACCAGGCCAAACAGCTAGCCCATGCCCTCCTGGGACGGCTGCCCGTCATCTACGGCGGCGGTATCTTCCGGGGCGTGGCCCACCGATGGAAGACCCAGCTTAACGAGAACGCCAAGGTCTGGAGCATGTGGGACGTCATTCCGGAGATAAATCATAACGCCGTGGTCGGCTACGCCCAGCCCGACGCTGTCCGAAGACTGGCCGTGGCCGTGCTGCTAAAGCCTCAATATCTGCACGATAGAGTCGCCTTGCGCTACCAACTGACCAGTGATGTCTTGAACGCCCATGGCGTCGAGTCCATCACCGTCCAAGGTCAAGGCCGGTCGCCCATCGCCCAGGTACTCCTCACCACCCTGCTGGGCGATTATGTAAGCTACTACCTGGCGTTGCTGCAAGGCATTGACCCCTCTCCCACCCAAGCCATCGACACTATCAAAATCCGCCTGAAACAGCCTGCCAACGGCGCAGCCATTCCCGCCCCCGTCCTCTAACCCACCGGCGGCCTTCGCTCGTGCCAGTCCGTCGCCTGCTGGTAGGTGTGCCCCACCCGCATCACCATCGCGTCCGACATGGGCCGCCCGATGATCTGCATCCCTATGGGCAGCCCCGACTCGCTGAACCCGCACGGCACCGACAGCCCGCAGGCGCTGGCCAGGTTCACCGGATGCGTAAAGCTGCGGCGTCCGTACAGGTCCGCCTTGGCGTCAGCCTTGTTTTGCAAGCCTGTCGGCGGCGGCGCCGGCGGCGCCAGGGACGGGCTGGTCGGGTATACCAGCACGTCGTACTTCCTAAGGGCCCCCAGCATCTGCTGCCGCCACATCTCCCGCAGCTTCTGCGCCTTGTAGTAGGTCTGCCCTGGCATCACCATCCCCACCTGCTGCACCAGCCGCAGCTCGTGCTGATAGTCGTTCAGTCTGTCAGGAATATACTGGCGATGCGCCGCCGCCCCTTCCACCAGGCACACCGTCATCGAAAACGCCGCCGAGTGGACAATCATCGGCAGCGACACCTCTTCCACGTCCGCCCCCAGCTCCCCCAGCACGCCAATGCCCTTGCTCACCGCCTTTCGCACCTCCGGCGCCGCATCGTCGGTATGAATACGCTCCTTCACCACCCCCACCTTCAGCCCCTTGATGCCGCCGTCCAGCGCGCGGACGTAGTCGGGCACTCGCACCTTCCACGTCGAGTCATCCTTGGGGTCGTAGCCCGCGATGGCCTGGAGCGTCATCGCGCAGTCTTCCACCGTCCTCGACATCGGCCCGGCGATGTCCATGGACCAGGCCGCGCCCAACAGCCCGTACCGGCTCACCAGCCCCCAAGTGGGCCGAAGCCCCGCCAGCCCACTCACCGCCGCCGGCCCGCGTATGGAGCCGCCTGTGTCCTCACCTATAGACGTTGCGCACATAAACGCCACTGTTGCCGACGCCGATCCGCCGCTGGAGGACCCCGCGAACCGGCTGGTGTCCCACGCGTTGGTGGTCATACCGTAGGGGAAGTGGTGGTTGGTAGTGATAGCGAACTCGGTCATGTTGGTCTTGCCGATGATAATGGCCCCCGCCCGCTTCAGCCGGCTGATAAGCGTGGCGTCCTCCTCCGGCACCCAGTCCTTCAGTATCAGAGACCCCGCCGTGGTGCGGACACCTCGAGTCAGCACCTGGTCCTTCACCGCCACCGGTATGCCGTGCATGGGCCCCCGATACTGCCCCTTCCCTATCTCCCTATCCGCCCGAGCGGCGGCTTCCAACGCCTCGTCGGCGCTGACGGTGATGTAGGAGTTCAGCAGCGGGTTCAGCTTGGCGATGCGCGCCAGGTATGCCTCCACCGTCTCCACCACCGACACCTGCCGGTTCTTAATCCGCCTCGATAGCTCCATGGCAGTCAGGAAGGGGATGTTGGACTTTTTCATTCAGTTCTCCTCTTTGTCATTCTGAGCGAAGTCCGTACTCGGACGTAGTTGAAGAATCTGTTTTGTCTGCAAACTCGTTTCCACAGTTCAAACGCCAGGGCCCTTTACCTTCTCTAGAGTTAATAATCCAACCTCGCCATCACCCGTCTGCCACCCCGATATCGCGCATCCAGGCGTGGGGGCCTCTGGGAAGGCACGGCAGCGATGAGGCCGGTCATTATAGATTCGACAGGCAGAGGTAACGTCGTCCAGCATGGGGCAGCGCTCCCCTGCATGGTCAGCAAAACGGACCCAGCCAGCGCCATCAGGGGCCTGGGTAATCTTTACCGCGACACCCAGCGCCGCGGCGTGACTGCGGAAGGCCGCCGTCTCTTCGCGAGTCAGGCGAAGTATTATCGGGCCGCGACAGCACATCGCCTTGCATTGGCGCATACAGATGTGACTAGCGGCCTTCGGAGTCAGGCCTGCTATTAAGTTCGGAGACATCAGTCCTCTGTTTTAATAGCGCTAAAGCTCAATCAAATATCCGTCAGGGTCCTTCACATAGGCGTAAGGGTGGCCGGGCTGGTGCTCGCCTCGCTGGACAAGTTTGCCGCCTGCTTTTACCACATCCGCCACCGCTTCGTCCAATTTTGATTTGTCCTTCAGCCCAAAACCAAAATGCCCCACGCCCCCAGGCCCTACCGCTTCCCCCTTCTCTGCCTGCCTCAGCGTAATAAGATCTGAACCGCCCGGCGTGCTCAAAAAGACCATGCTAGGGCCGTCCCAAAACTGCTCCTTCAGGCCAAAGGCTCGCTCATAGAACTTGATGGAGCGCTTCAGGTCTTCAACCGCTATGTGTATATGGCTCAGTCCCTTATATTGCGCCATGTACTACCTCACTTCTTCATCTGCTTCCTATACGCCTCCACCACCTCCCCACCCGTCGCCGACCACACCCCGCCCCGCGCCGTCATGTGCGCCAGCGCCTCCTCCAGACAGCCGATTCGATACGGCTGTCCGATAACCCACGGGTGCAGGTTCAGCGCCAGCAGCCGGCCGCTTTCGGCCCCATCCGCGTACATCTTTTCGAAGGCTTCCTTCAGCATCTGGCTGTACCGCGACGCCGGTATCTTCCGATACCACAGCGCCTGGAGGTCGTCTAGCTCCAGCATCAGCGGCAGGCTGTACATCTCGCCCTTCGATGTGGTCATGGGGTAAGGCTGCTCGTCGTTGGGCCAGTCGCAGACGTATCGAATCCCCGCCTCGGCCAGAAGCTGCGGCGTCCGAGTGGACTCGCCGTACTCCGGGCTGAACCACCCCTGCGGCTTCTTCCCCGTGGCCTCAGCGATGGCATCGATGGACTCTTTTATGTAAGCCCGCTCCTGCGCCGCCGTCATCTTGGACGTAATCATCCTGCTGGCCGCGACGCCGTGGGCGATGATTTCGCATCCTCGCTGTAAACAATGCTCCACCAGGAAGGGGTAGTGCTGCGCCGTCATGGCGTCCATGGCCACGGTGGCCTTGATACCCCGCTCCTCCAACGCGTCCAGCACCCGGAAAATGCCTATCCGATGCCCGTAGTCCCGGTGTCCATATCGAGCGTAGTCCGGCCAGGGGCGGGGCGTCAGTCCCCCCGCCATGTTCGGCGCTTCGTAGGCTCCCGACGGCGTCTTCCAGTCCATGTGCTCCAGGTTCACCACCACGCACAGCGCCAGTCTCGACTTGTTGGGCCACCGCAGCGCCTTCCGCTCCGGCAGCGTCGACCATTTGTGGTGCGGGTGGTCCAGCCCGTACTTTCGATTAGCGGGCATGGCGGCCCCCCTTTCTGGCCCCGGCCCTGGGCCTGCTCTGAGCCTGTCGAGCGGGCTCACCATCGCCGTACCTGGCCGCCCGGTTCACGAACTCATCGTAATAATTCTCGATGAAATGCTCGGCGATTTCGTCGGCAGTGCATTGCCACACGCCGTCGTGGGACATGATGTAATCGAAGGTCTCCTCCAGGTATTTCACACGATGCGGCTGGCCGATGAGGAAGGGGTGCAAGGGTATGCACAACACCATGCCGCCGTAGCGGTCCGCGTCTTTGTACAACCGGTCGAATTGGTCTTTGCACGTCTGGACAAAGTACTCGCCCTCGTAGTGGTTAGTGAAGATGATGTGATCGTTCAGCTCCACCGAGTACGGCACCGACACCAGCTTGCCCTTCTTCACCTTCAGCGGCACCGGCTGGTCGTCATGCATCCAGTCCGTGTAGTAGATAAGCCCAGCTTCCGCCATTAGGTCCGGCGTGTGCTCCGACCCCGATATCGCTGGACTGAGCATGCCTTTCAACTGCTTCCCCGTGTGCTTCTTCAGCGTGCGAATGTTGTCCTTGTAAAACTCCCGCTCCTCCGCCACCGAGGTGTGGGTGCCTATGTATCGGGTGTTATAGATGCCATGGGACATGAAGTCCCAGTTCCGCTCCACCATCGCTTTCCCCACCTCGGGGAAGTGTTCCAGCACGGCCATATTCAGCGAAACGGTGCATCGGATCTTGTACTTATCCATAGGCTCCAGCATCCGCCAGAACCCCACCCTGTTCCCGTAGTCTCGGTAGGCGTACTGCTGCACGTCCGGGTGCGGCGTCCTGGGCCACGGGTTCCGCGCCGACACCAGGTCCACCGTGTACTCGTAGTGCTCCACGTTAGGCACCACCCAGAAGGCTATCTTCGCCTTCTTCGGCCACTCTATGTGCGGCCTATCCACGATAGGCAGATAATCATACATATTCGGCGGCAGCGTCATGACAACCTCCCCAATTTGTCATTCTGAGACGCAGTCGAAGAATCTAATCGCCGTGTCTGCTGTCACGTCTCGCCCTGGCTTTAATTCTTCAAATGCTTCTTTAGCTTCCTCGCGTACTCCTCCAGCTCCTTAAACCCCTCCTTCCTCCCCGTCGGCGGCTCCAGGCGCACCACCATCCGCTTCGCCCCCGCCTTCTCGAACTCCTCCGTCTGGCCGATGTCCAACCCCGGCCCGAAGGCCGTAATCTCCACCGTCGACGGGTTCCTGCCTATCGCCTTGCACTCCCTCTCTATCTCCGCCTTCCCATCCCTAATCATCTCCGGCGTGGCGTGGGAAGGCATCCACCCGTCGCACAGGGCCGCGACGCGCTTAAACACGTTCTTGGCCGTGCCTCCCATAATCATGGGCGGGTGCGGACGAGAGAAGGGCTTGGGGTACATCCTTACAGGCGGGAAGTTGTAGTACTTGCCGTGGAACTCCGCCGCCTCCTTGGTCCACAGCTCCTTCAGCACCAGGATGCACTCGCGAGTCTGTGCCCATCGATGCTCCCAGTCCACCTTCATAATCTCTCCTTCCTCCTGAAGCCAACCCGTGCCCATCCCGAACAGAAACCGCCCCCGAGAGAAGTAGTCCAGCGTCGATATTCTCTTCGCCAGTACCAGCGGGTTGTGTTCCGGCACCAACGAAATGCTGGTTCCAAGCAAAACGTGCTTCGTTACCGCAGACGCCCTCGCCAGCCCCACGTACGGGTCCATAAACTCTTCCATAATCGACGGTATCTTCCCGTCCGACGCCCCGTAGTACGCCGACTTGGGCTGCACAGGATACAGAATGTGCTCCGGCAGCCAGAAGGACTCGAACCCCAATTCCTCAACCCGCCGTGCGACATCGGCAACGTCGAGGTCTGGTTTGAACGTTGTGACATTGACGCCAAATTTCATAGCCAGCCTCCTTTCGGAGATGGCCCAAATGTTAGCAATAATTCTGTGCAATGGCTATGCTTGATGCCATCTTGCGCAAAACCCCTCTAAGCGAGGACTCTATGCCAAACGATTTTCGACTCGACGGCCACGTCGCCATCGTCACCGGCGCGGCCCAGGGCATCGGAAAGGGCATCGCCCTGGTGCTGGCCGAGGCTGGCGCCTCCATCGTCATCGGCGACCTCCAGGACGCCAAGGGCACCGTCAAAGAGATAACCTCCGTCGGCGGCAAGGCCGTCAGCACAGTCATGGACGTCAGCCGCTCCCGCGACGCCGACGCCCTGGTGGCCCTAGCCATGAAAGAGTTTGGCCGCCTCGACATCCTGGTCAACAACGCGGGTATCGACGCCCCCGTGGGCAATTCCTGGGACCTCCCCGATTCCGAGTGGCAGCGCGTCATTGACGTCAACCTCAACGGCGCCTTCTACTGCTCCCGCGCCGCTCTCAAGCCTATGCTGGCAGCGGGACATGGCGGCATCGTCAACATAAGCTCCCAGGCCGCGCGAGTCGCCGGCAGCAAAAGGGGCTCGCCGGCCTACAACGCCTCCAAGGCCGGGCTCCTGGGCCTGACGGTAGCCATGTCCGCCCAGGTGGCAGATCGGGGCGTCCGGGTCAACGCCATCATGCCCGCCCTTATCGAATCGCGCGACTTCGGCTGGACGCCTGAAGAGCGGGCGACGCGCATCGCCGAATACCCCCTGGGCATCGGCTCCATTCGAGATGTTGGACAAGCCGTGCTTTATCTAGCCAGCCCCGCCGCGCGCTGGGTCTCCGGCACCGCCCTCCACGTCACCGGCGGATACCAGCGCCCCGGCCCCTGGTATTAGGCGAATACTGGGACTCTTGTTACCTTTAGATATTCCGTTTTAGACGTTTCTAAAACACTTGACTTTTCCACGCCTGTGAGTGTAGCTTTGCCCTGGTTACAAACGGGTTCGCTCGAAACCCGTGCCAAGCCATGAATCTTTAAAAAGGAGGCAAACATGGCAACTCACGAGTCTGATGGCGGCGGTGGGCGTGTAAAAGGGGGAATGGACCAGATGCAGTGGCTGGCGAGCGTCGCGGCCGCCATCTCTTTCATCGCGGGCTACGTCCTATCGGTCATTGCGGGCATAGCCAATGATGATATTAGCGGCAGCGTCTCCCTGGCTCTAGTGATTATGGGTCTCCTGGTAGGCCTCTTCAACATCACCGGCAAAGAGATCATCCCCTACCTGGTCGCGGCCATAGCCTTAGTCCTTGTCGGCACCGCCGACCCCTTCACCACCCTAAATGACGTCGCAGGCGGCTTTGGCGACCACCTCAACCTCATCGTCAGCTACATGGCCATATTCACCGCTCCGGCGGCGGTTATCCAGGCCATCAAAGCCGGCATCATCCTGGCCCGCCCCGGCGACGACCACCAGGCTAAAGCCTAAAAACCGCGGCCCTGGACGTCAGGTCTAAAGCCGAAAAATGTAAGCGGGCGGTCCGCCTGAGGCGGACCGCCCGCTTACATTTTGACCCGTTGCTATCGCTGTAAGTCGTCTATTGGCCTGGCGCTTCTACGCTTTTTGCGAAGCCGCCGCAGCCCGCGCCCGCCGGGGCCGCAAGAAGCGGAACGCCCTGCCCACCTCTCCTTGCTCCCATAGCACCAGGAACTGGCTGGCGATGAATATGGCGCTGTATGTGCCCGCCACCAGGCCGATGAGGAACACCAGCAAGAACTCCCTCAGGGTCGAACCGGTAAAGACCATGATAGCCACCAGGGCAACGAGCGTGGTCATGCTGCTGCCCATGGTCCTGCCCACCGATTCAAGAATGCTTATGTTTACGGTCTCGGCAAAGGGACGGTTCACGTCCCTGGCTACGTTCTCCCTGATCCGATCGAATATCACTATGGTGTTGTTCACGCTGTAGCCCACCACTGCCAGCACTCCCACCACGAACATGGCGTTAACCTCGGTATCCATCACCTTCCCCAATATGGAGAAGACCCCCAGGATTACCAGCACGTCATGGATTACCGCCAGTATTGCTGCTATCCCGTAGCGATAGGACCCCGGCACGTTGCGGAAGGCCCACCAGATAAAGAACAGGATGGCTATGGTGGACAGGACAACGGCAATGATAGCGTTCCGCACAGTGGCTCCGGCCACCTCCGCCGATACTGTGTCGATGCTGGAGAACGTGCCCTTATCGCCGAGCCTTGCTTGAAAGGCCTCTTCTATCCTCTGTCGGTCGCCTTCCCTCAGCTCCTTGGTCCGGACAAAGACCTCGTTGAAGTCAATTTGCTGGACCCGCGCATTTTCATGACCTGCCGTCCCCAGGGCGCCCCGCACGTCCTCCACTGCCACCTCCGCTGGAAAGGTGACATCGAAGGCCGAACCGCTGGAAAAGTCTATACCTGCCTTCAGCGGCGGAGGTATCAACAACGATACGATGCCCGGCACTATGACCAGCGCGGACAGCAGAAAGTACCAGCCTCGCTTGCCGACTATATCCACGTTTATCTCTCTCCCCCCTGAGCGGGTACGGGGACTGCGGATGGCCGCTCCAGGCTCTCAGGTGTGAATAAATTGAGCTTGCGTCCCACCGGCGTGAACACCATCAGGTTCATGAAGTTCCTGGTGATAGTAATAGCCGTGAACATGCTAAGGGCAGTGCCTATACCCAGTGTGATGGCGAACCCTGTAATCTTTGGCTCGCCTAGCTCGCGGCCAAAGAAGAACAGAATGGCGGAGCTTATAAAGGTGGCTATGTTGCCGTCTCGAATGGCCGGCCACCCCCTCCTGAACCCTATCTCCATGGCCGACAGCAGGCTGCGTCCCGCCCGCAGCTCCTCCTTCAGCCGCTCAAATATCACTATATTCGCGTCCACCGCCATGCCTATCGACAGTATGATGCCGGCGATTCCTGAAAGGGTCAGCGTTATCGGCACCGTCTTGAAGATAGCCAGCGCCATAATGACGTAGACCACCAGCGCTGCTGACGCCATAAGTCCTGCCATACGGTAGTAGACAATCATGTATATCGCTACCAACAACAGGCCTAGTACCCCCGCCTCCAGGCTGGCCTTGAGAGTCTCGTCGCCCAAAATGGACTCTACCGTCGTCTCCCTCACCAGGTCCAGCGACACCGGCAGGCTGCCAGACTGAAGCTGTATCGATAGCGTCCTCACCCTATCGAAGGTGAAGTCCTGACCTTCTATGAAGCCGCTGCCGTTGGTTATGGGCTGCCGCACCACCGGGCACACAATGCTCTCCCCGTCCAGCACGTGGGCTACGCATTTGGTGGTGTCTCCGGCAATGCGGTCCGTAAGCTCCCGGAAAATGCGGGTGCCGGTGCCGTCGAAGACAAAGTTGACTATAGGCGCGCTCGTAGTGGGATGGGTTCCCGGAAACACGCTGACTAGCCTGTCGCCGGTAAGGGACTCGCCGGAACGGCCCACGGCCTCCTTGTCGGTAAACTGCGTGCAGTTCAGGTCCAGGCAGGTCCGTTCCTTGATAACCAGCTGTGCCGTTTGGCCTATGAGCTGCTTGGCCTGCTCCACGCCGCCGGTCACCCTGAATCCCACGACCGACCCAAAGGCTGCCGCCAGGTCTGAGCGCAGCCTCTCCTGCTCTGAAGCGGTCTGGGTAGGCACTCGCACCCGGAAGGACGTGCTCTGCGCCCGCGTAATCACCGGATTCGTGATGCCCTGCTCCGACAGCAGCGCCCGAAGGTCCGTGGTGGACACCTGCTGTCCAAAGACTACCTGTATGCTGTTGGCCGCCTGGTTGTAGTTGTAGTTCTGCAAAGCGCCGAACTTGTCTGTTAAGGCGGTCCGAATCTTCTCCGTATTCTCCTCGGTAAGCCCAGCCGCGATTATCAAGGCCGAGTTGGGAATAGGCGAACCCTGGATGCTTTCTACGCTGCTCTTGCTGAAACCCAGCTCTTTAAGCTTTTGCTCCAGCGAATCTCTAGTTATAACCGAAGCAAACCCCACCTCTATATGGGTGTCCTCCACGCCCGGCAGCTGGACTATGACGCGGTCGTCGCCCAGCCTCTGCACCACCGGCTCCGTAACGCCGAAGGCGTCAACGCGCCGCTCGATGGTGTCGATCACCCCCTCCATCCGCTCGGATGTGGGGTCATCCCGCTGCAGACGGAAGCCGCCCGCTGCTATCGGCCCCACCCTGCTGGCAAACTCGCCTTCAATGGCCAGGTCCCGCTCTGGCGCCAGGGCCGCCAGGTCTACAGAATAGTTTGTGCCCTTGGCCGAAACGACCAGAGCGTTGTCAAAATTCAGCTCCGTCAGCACGTTCTCCAGCGTGCCCTGGTCAATGCCCGTCTGGAAGGTTAAGTCTAAAATCGCCGCCTCAATTTTGGACGTCTTCACCTCTTCTATGGCCGGCATCTTCTCTTTAAGGTCCGTCACCAGCTTGGCCTGGCCCGCTTCGTCCAGGGCCTCAATGGCTGTGGTGAAGGCCCTCCCATCCTCCGTAATCACGGGCGCCCGCGTGTGATTCAAGTCCTCCAGGACGCCCTGTATAGTCCCCTCCACCGGAATGGGCTGAAAGACTACGTAGCCCTCCTTATGGTTCTCATCGGCCTGGGAGTCCAATAGTTGGAAAGTCTGGACCGGGTAAAGCCGCTCCAGTGCGTCCTTCAGCGCCTTCTCAGCGTCCGCGTTTATGTCCTCGGGCAGTTTGAGGATAGCGAAGAACTGGCTGGCGACGGTCTGGATCTCGGCGTCGGGGTAATTTAAGGCAGCGGCCGCCTCTTTAATCCGGCCTTCGTTAGGTTCAGGCTTAGCGAGGATCTCGAGACGCGTGCGGTCTTCCCTCGTCGGCGTCGCCGCCGTGATATCCGAAGTCTTGGATTCCATCTCCTGGATAAACCCGTCGACTCTATCGGCCGCCAGGCCAGGCAGTTCTATCACAAAATTCTGTTTCGTGAATGAGGTCACCTGCGCCGCGCCTAGGCCCATCCCCGTCAGCCCCTGTCGCAGCGTCTCCTCCGCCACCGGCTCAGCGAACGTGATATCCAGCTTTACGGGCCGCTGCGCCTGATACACCAGGTGGGCGCCGCCCCGCAGGTCCAGACCCAACACCAGCCCCATAGGGCCGGTGCCGCCGCGGTCCAGTTCATCGCCTGGCAGGTCTATATCCCGGTAGCCTATGACCAGCCCCGCCAGAGCCGTCATTAAGAACAGAAAAAGAAATATTCTGAGATTATGCCTACGCAAGGGTGTCTTCTAGCCCCCTCTCTTTTGCAAGCTCCGCCTTCATCCACTCCAAAGCCTCAACCCTATCCCTGACCTCCCCCATCGCCTGAGCCTCCTCTACACCTTCCAGCAAAGTCTGGAACATAGGCCCTGGCCGAAGCTGAAAGGCCTCAATCAGGTCGTGTCCCGTGACAAGCCGCTCCTTTCGCTCGGGAGCCTCCTCACGCCTCTTGTTCTCCAGCACGTGGTTGACCTGGGCCACGCGATTCCGCCACTCCTCCACCTCCAGCCGCGGCCCCCGCGCCGCGACATAGTCCGCCAGGCTGAGGTACAGGACCGACACCGCCGTGTCTCCCAACTCGCGATAGAATCGATGCGTCGCCCGCGCCGTCGGCGTCTCCACCCCCTGGGACATCTGGGTGGGCCGAAGGTGGTGCTCCACCATTAAGCCAACGCTCTTTACGCTTCGCGCGCTCATGCGCAGCGCTCGCAGGCGTTTCTGGGCCATGGACGCCCCCAGGACAGGGTGCCCCAGAAAACGGGTGCGCCCCGTGGCGTCGACGGCCTTGGTCTGCGGCTTGGCTATATCGTGAAAGAGGGCCCCCAGCTTCAACAGCGTCCGCCGCGTGTGCCCGTCCCCCACATGTTCGCCGAAATACGACGACACGTCATCTCCCCCGTAAACGTCCTGGGCCAGCGCGTCGTCCGCCCGCGATGATGTAATACGCTCCGCCGCCTTCACCGTCTGCATTGTATGTTCAAAAACGTCCCAGTAGTGTTCTTTGGGCTGGCTGACCCCTTTCGCCAGGGCCAGCTCGGGAATTATATAGTCTAGAAGGCCCAGGCCGTCCAATCTTCCCAGGCCCTCATAAGCGCCATCCGGGGAAATGAGGGCCAAAAACTCGTCCCGCACCCGCTCGGCGGAGACCTGCGCCAGCCGGGCCGTGTCCCGTCTAACCTGGCCCTCCGTGGCCTCTTCGATTTGAAAACCCAGGCGATGCGCCAGTCGGAGCGCCCGCAGCAGTCGCAAGGGGTCTTCTTTGAATACGTCCCGCGCCGTCATGCGGATTAACTTCAGCGACATGTCCCTGCGTCCGCCCAGCGGGTCCAATACTTGTTCTCGCCAGCCCAGTTCCTCCATATCGCCCAGTGGCAGCGCCATAGCATCAATGGTGAAGTCGCGGCGAGCCAGATCTTTCAAGATATCGCCTTCGTAAGTGGACACGTCCACCACAAGGCCGCTTTCCACAAACACCACGCGGGCAATGCCTCGCTCCGTGTCCAGGCCCACAAAAGCGCCGCCCATGCTGTCCGCCAGCTCCCGCGCCAGGACCACGGCGTCCCCCTTCACCGCCACGTCGATATCCTTGCTGTCCAGACCCAACAGCGAGTCCCGAAGGTACCCGCCCACCAGGTAGGCGGCCGCACCTTGCGAGGCAAAAAAGGCCTTAAGCGAGTCTAAAGTCGGTGGGGTCTTCATAAGAGTAGTAACCAAGGGAGTCAAATGCGTTGTTTCGATAGTAATTGTAGCAGGATACCAGTCCTAGCTAAGAAGCCTTCGGAGCCTCAGCCTCGCCGCCATCCTCCGCCTCCTCCTCTTCGCTGACCTTGACCAGGCCATTTTTGTCGACCAGGTGAGTGACGTAAAGGACTCCATTGAGGTGGTCCGTCTCGTGTTCCAGCGCCTCGGCCAGCAGGTCATTCTCAGCCTTAATCTTAATTGGCTTGCCGTCGACGCCCAGCGCCTTCACATGCACCTTCACCGACCGCCTGACCAGCCCTCGATAGCCCGGGATGCTCAGGCACCCTTCATCCACTTCCCTAACACCCTCACGCTTTACCACCTCCGGATTAATCAGCACCGTGGCCTTCTCATCTTCCGGCAACTGGATCACCGCCACCCGCAGCGGCACCCCTATCTGGTTGGCCGCTAAGCCCACGCCGCTGGCGGCAATCATAGTCTCAACCATATCATCCAATAGCTTATGAAGTGAGGCATCAATGGCCTTAACACGAACCGTTTTTCTATTCAAAATAGGGTCTGGCGCATGGACAATGGGGCGGACAGCCACAGGACAAGGACCTCATAATTACGGGATTCGTCGATTATAGTCAGCGTATATAAAAGTGTAAAGCTGACTCGTGTTTACTTCACAACACTGACACCGGGTCCACATCTACCGTCCAGTCCTTCGGAATCGCCATCGTCTCCAATAGCGCATGGGGGTTGACGCCTCGCAGCAGCAAATGCCACCGGTAGCGCCCCCGCACCCTGGACGGACACCCCGGCGCCGGCCCCACCACCTCCAGCCCCGCCAGCCCCTGCGACTGTACGCTGGTGCGCATCTCATCCGCAAATCGAGCCGCCTCCAATCTGCACGACTCCTCGTTCGTATGGTGATATATCATATGCACAATGCGGCTGAAGGGCGGGTTCCCCTGCTCCTGGCGCATCCCTATCTCCTTCTCGTACATGCCTTTATAGTCCTGCCGCGACGCCGCCTGAATGGCGTAGTTGTCCGGGCTGTAGGTCTGAATGATAACGCGCCCGGGAACAAGCCCCCGCCCCGCTCGGCCCGCCACCTGGCACAGCAGTTGAAAGGCCCGCTCCCCTGACGTAAAGTCCGGCATATAAAGCCCCACGTCCGCCAGCACCACCCCCACCAGGCTCACCTTCGGCACGTGTAGCCCCTTGGCGATCATCTGCGTCCCCACCACCACCTGCGAGTGGCCACTGGTGAACTCCTCCATCAGCGCCTCGTGCCCCCCCGCTTCCCTCACGGCGTCTGCGTCCCACCGCATCGTCGCCGTCGTAGGCAGTAATGCCGTTAGCTCTTCCGACACCTTCTGCGTTCCCAGCCCTAGATAATGGACCTTCGGCCCCTTACAGTTTGGACACGCCCCAGGTTGTTTCTGCCGTCGATTGCATCGATGGCACAATAGCCCTACGGTTCGATGATATGTCAGCGACACGTCGCAGCTCCGGCACCGCAGCACGTGGCCGCAGTCGCGGCACTGCACCAGGGTAGCCGCGCCTCGTCGATTCAAAAATAATATCGCCTGCTCACCCTTCGATACACACTCTCGCAGCGCCTGGGATAACATTCGGCTGAAGGAGCTATAGTTCCCGTCCTTTAGCTCCTCCCGCATGTCCACCACCTGTACGCTGGCCAGCCCCGCCCCTCCGCCCTGGGCCTTAACCCCCACGCCGACTCTGTAAGACAGTTCGTGCAAATGATGCCTCCCCCGCAGCGCCCTGCGATAGCTGGCGATGTCCGGAGTCGCGCTGCCCAGCACCACCGGCGCACCCGCCAACTGCCCCAGCTTCAGCGCCACATCCCGCGCATGGAACCGTGGCGATCTCTCCTGCTCCTTATAGCTGGCGTCATGCTCCTCATCCACCATAATCAGCCCTAACCGGGGCAAGGGCATGAATAAAGCGCTGCGAGGCCCCACCACCACGTCGAAAGCCCCCTCGCACGCCTGCCACCACACCTCGGATTGCTGCCTGGCGCTTAGCCGGCTGTGAAACACCCCCACTCGACCTGGAAACCTGGCGTTCAGTCGATGCAGCGTCTGCGGCGTCAAGGATATCTCGGGCACCAGCATAAGCCCCTGCCAGCCCTTCGCCACGCACCGTTCCAGCGCTCGCAGGTACACTTCCGTCTTGCCGCTGCCTGTGACGCCGTGGAGGAGAAAAGTCCTCGGACCATCGCCCTTACCCTCTAGCGCCGCCGTGATCGCGTCCACCGCGCCGGACTGCTCCCCGGTCAGAATGATCGGCCCCTCATCCTCCGGCTTGTCGACTCGAAACACCGCCTCCTCCCTTACCCACTCCTGCCCCGCCAGCCCACGTTCCAATAACCTCGCCACTGTCTCTCTGCCAAACTCTTTCCTGGCTACAGCCATGTCCAGCCTGGAAGTTGCGAGAGCCCTCAAAAGGGCCGCCTCCATTAGGGCCCGCTTGGTCTTTTTGGCGGGTGAGGCAGCTAACGCCTCTTCGGTCCTGGCATCAGGCAAAGCGGCTACCAGGTAAGTGTCATACCGCACAGGCGGCGCATGGTTCGGAATGCGCCACACACGCCGCAAGAATCCCCGGCGCGCCAGCCGGTCAATCGACGCTCGCGCCTTCGCCCCCAAACTCGACAGCGCCTCCCGCTCCAACACCTGTCCCCGCTGCGACACCAGCCTTCTCAAAGCGGCGTCGACTTCTGAAAGCGATTCCGCCTCGCCCTCTACATGCTCCAAATAAACGTTCACATGGTCTCGAAAACCCGGGGGCAGCATCAGGCAGGCCGCTTCAAACAGCGACGATATGTAGTACCGGCTAATCCACCGCGCCATCTCCAAAGAAGCCGTCGACAATAACGGCGACGGCTCTATGGTGGATATGATGTCGCGAACTGAATCAAGAGGAGTCTGGGCGGCTACTGAAAATACTACTCCCTGTACCGGCCGTTGGCCCAAAGGGACCCATACCATCTGCCCGGGCACGGGGTGGATATGTTCCGGCGCGGCGTAGGTAAGCGTACGATTGACACCCAACGGGGCGTCCACCGCAACCTCGACGTACTTCATCGAAGCCCCCTTTGCCGGGGCTATGAGAACAAGGGGCTAGAGCCTAGGACTGCTGAGGCTCGGTGTCTTTGCCGTCCTGGGCGACGACAAACCGGCTGCGCTCTTTGATGCGCGCAGCCTTGCCGGAACGGCCTCGCAGGTAGTAGATGCGCGCGCGACGCACGTTGCCCCGCCGCAGCACTTCCACCGACTCGATGAGGGGGGAACCCAGGGGGAAAGTTCGCTCAATGCCTATGTTCTGTGTGATGCGGCGCACGGTGAAGCTCTCGGTGGGCCCGCCGCCCTGCCGCTTGATCACCACACCCTGGTAGGCCTGAATGCGCTCCCGATCGCCCTCGCGGACTCGGAAGTTCACCTTTACCGTATCGCCAGCGCCAAACTCCTGGATCTTGGGGTTGGCCTTCACAGTAACATACTTATGAGCGTGCATGGGAAGAAAATCTCCTGTTTTCGTAACCGAGCTATTTTACAGCGTTGGTGCCAGAATGGGCAAGAGCCAGTAATCAGACCTTCGGCCCCTTTAGGAAGCCACCCCCAACGCGGGGGTCTTGGAGGCAATGGCCGTCTCAAGCCCTTTGGCGTGCCCCTGAATCTCCGAGCAGACCCATCGCACCAGGCTCTTGGACCTCGGCTTCAAATCACCAGACGCGACAAAAATGAGGGCTGAAATCAGCAGCTCGATTTTTTGAAGACCCCAAAACCTGTCTAAGTAAAGCGACATGGATGATGCCCGATCCGTAGGCGCCAGTTCTCTAATCATGGTGTTAAAGTCATCCCGTGTTCTGAGGGCCTTGTTTAGAGTAACCAGGTCCTTTGTCGACAATAGCCTGATGGCGCCCTTAACAAGACTGTTGAACACCGCTTCTTTTACCTGGTAATCCCCCGACTCTTGCGTGGCTTCGACCGCGATTTGAAACGTCTCAGCCCTCATGGTTATCTGGTTAAACGGAATGAACGCGACGATCGCCTCTTCGACAGCCCCGTGAAGCTCTCCTCTCGTCTTGGACTGCGTCAGCGGTGTAAGCAGCTCAAACCATCTATCAATCAACGGGCCGGAAGAATCGGCCTCTTTTTCTTGTAAGACCAGAGCCGCCGGTCTCGGAATCTTAAAAGCAGTTGCCATTTCACTAATAGTTGCCTAGTAGGCTTGCTATATAAAAAGCATAACCTAAATAGCACAGATAATCTATCAGGCCCTATCTAAATCCGTTATTTTGCCTCTGACTTCCTCCACCCCAACCCCTCCAAAAACCTCACCTCCTCCGCCGTCAGTGCCACCCTCGACAGCAAGTCAGGCCGATGCCGCAGCGTCCGCTCCAGCGACTGCCGCCGACGCCACTTCTCAATCTCCCCATGGTTCCCCGACATCAGCACCGGCGGCACGCCCCAGTCTCGAAACTCGGCGGGACGAGTGTACACGGGGTGCTGCAGCAGCCCTGTGGTGATGGAATCGCTCTTGACACTCTCCTCACTCCCCACCACCCCTGGCACCAACCTCGACACCGCGTCCACTATCACCATCGCCGGCAGCTCTCCCCCAGTCAGCACGTAGTCGCCGATGCTCACCTCGTCGGTGGCCAGATGCTCCCGCACCCGCTCGTCCACACCTTCGTAATGGCCGCATATGATAAGCAAGTTCCGCCGTGACGACAGCTCCTCCGCCATCGACTGGCTGAACAGCCTCCCCTGTGGCGAGGTCAGCACCACCGGCGCCTCCGCACGTTCCTCCTGGGGCAGCGTGTCCAGCACCGACTCCACCGCCCTGAATATCGGCTCTGGCTTCATCACCATTCCCGCGCCGCCGCCGAACTGGTAGTCGTCGGTGGTCTTGTGCCGGTCGTGGGCAAAGTCGCGAATGTCATAGACTTGGATATGCACCTTCCCATCCTCCACCGCTCGTTGGACAATACTGTGGTCAAAAGGCCCCTGGAACATCTCAGGGAACAGCGTGAAGATGTGGATGCGCATGGGCCTACGACCCTGTGGGATGCCCCTGGGCCTGCTCCTTCAAAAGCTGCAAAGCGTGGGACAGCACCGGCTTGACCACCTCCAGGCACTCCCGCACCGCCTTGGGACTCCCAGGCAGCGTCACGATAAGCGTCCGCCCTCGAATTCCCGCCACAGACCTGCTTAGCATCGCCATCGGTGTTTTCTCCATGGTCTTGGCCCGCATGGCCTCCGACAACCCCGGGGCCAACCGGTCGCATACCGCCAGGCACGCCTCCGGCGTCACGTCGGTAGGCGCAAAACCCGTTCCGCCGGTGCTAACGATAAGATCCAACCTATCTCTATCCGACCACTCCTTAAACCGCGTCTCTATCGTCCTCCTGTCATCCGGGACAATCTCATACTTTCGCGATTCGTACTCCGGCGGCGCCAGGATTTCGCTGATAGCCTTGCCGCTGGTGTCCTCTCGCTGGCCGTGAAAGCCGCTGGTGCTGACGGTGAGTATGCCTAGAGTGAACATGGCTTTGCGCGGCATAGTAGCACAGCCCTCCTATCCACGCTACCGCAGAAGCCCCAGTTCCCTCTCCAGTATCAATATCCCCATAGACGCCGCTACCGTCAGCGCCGTCACCACCACACCCACCCGGGCGAACTCTCCAAACTTCACCTCCACACCCTGCCGGTACGCCTGCTCCGCCACGATAATATTCGCCACCGCGCCGATGAGCGTGGCGTTGCCTCCCAGCGTCGAACCCGCCGCCAAACTAATCCACAAAGCGTCGCCCGGTACATTTTCGATGACCGGAATCGTGATAACTGTCAGCGGCACGTTGCTCACTACCTGCGACACCACCGTGCTGAATATGTGCATAGACACAATGCCGCTGGCATCAGGCTCCAGGCTCACTCTATCGAGAAAAAAGTCCAGCACGCCCGCCTCCCGCGCCCCACCCACTACCACAAAAAGCCCGCCAAAAAACACCAGCAGCGGCCAGTCGACGCTTCGGACCGCGTCTGAGGGCCGGATGCCGCTTATCAGCACCGCCGCAGCGCCGCCCGCCAGGGCCACCACCGTCACATCCACGTCGATGACGCTGGATAAAAAGAAGCCGGCGATGGTCAGAGCCAATATAGGCGCCGTACGATACAACAGGCTTCGGTCCACTTTAACGCCTATCTGAGGCTCTGGATCGTCGGGCGACGCCCCGCCGACTGCGGGAACGGCTATCGGTTGACTGTCCGAAACCTTTAGCTTCCCTCTATAGAAAAGGAATACGACGGCGAGAAGTATCGCTGTGCTGACGGCGGCCACCGGCGCTAGGTATAGGAAGAAACGAGTGAATGATATTCCCGACGTGACGCCGATGATGGCGTTCTGCGGGTTGCCCACAATCGTCGCCGTGGAGCCGATGTTGGACGCCATGGCCTCGGCCACCAGGTACGGCACGGGGTTGACCCTCATCATCCGGCACGCCTGGATAATCACTGGCGTGAACAGCAGCACCACCACGTCGTTGACCAGAAAGGCGCTGCACACCGCCGTCACCGCCACCACCGCCACCAGCAGCCGCCACGGATTCGTCGCCACCGCCACCGACTGCGACGCCAGCAGCCCGAAGAGCCCCGCCCGTTGCAGCACTACAATCAGCAGCATCATGCCCAGCAGCAACGCCAGGGTGTCGAAGTTCACCGCGCCCACCGCCTCGCTAAAGGTCAGCACCCCCGCCACTATCATAAGAATGGCGCCCGCCATAGCCGCTATGGTGCGGTCGAAGTTAATCCTCGGCAGGCGGGTGAAGATAATTCCGAGATATGTAAAGACCAGGATAAGGATGGCAGCCGCCATCTAGATCGCCGTCCCCGATAAAAATGTCTCCGATTATACGCCGCCTCGATGGCCTGAAGCTGTAAGTCTACGCGCCTTATCCAGGTAAATCAGGGACGACGTTATGCTCCAGAAACTTTAAACTTTTCTTAGAAATTATCCATAATATATGAAGGACATGCCCCTAACCCTGCATCTGCTCTTGCTAGCAGGCCGTTTTGTATCGATTCCTGTCTATGATTTTATGTATACTAAAACAAAAATCATCTAAAATTTTAAAAATAGTTCGAAAAATACTTGAATTTAGTAAATCGATGTGGTAACCTTCCGCAATCATCTAGGGGGTGGGGCCTGGTGCTACATGGGCAACACCCCCTAACTTTCTCGGGCGGCATGGCTGCCCGGCCCTTCGGGCCCCTACCCGGGCCCCTCAATACAGGCTCCAGGCCTCCGGCCTTGGGGCGCCCCCGGGTTTTACCCAAGGGGCGCCGGCGGCCCAGGAGCACCCATCTCGTCGAGGAGGGCCGGTGCTGGCTACGCTTTCATATGGGTTGGCGGTTGAAACAGCTCAAACCGAGCTGCGGTGGCTTATGACGCTAATTCCCTACCACCAGCCCGTCATGGTCCAGGAAGTGCTCCAGGCCCTCCAGGTCCAGCGCGGCGGCCTCTATATCGACTGCACCGCCGGCGAAGGCGGCCACACCCAGGCTATCCTCCAACACTCCCTCCCCGGTGGCCGCGTCCTCGCCCTCGACGCCGACCCCGCCGCTATCGACGCCATTAACCTACGCCTCCAGGCCTTCCTCCCACACCTGGTCGCCGTCCACAGCAGCTACACCAAAGTGGAGTCCGTGGCCTCGCACCACGGCTTTGTCCCCGCCGACGGTATGCTTATCGATCTGGGCCTTTCCTCTATGCAATTGCAGGCCTCGGGCCGCGGCTTCAGCTTCCAGCGCGACGAGCTCCTGGACATGCGCTTCGACTCATCCCAACCTCTGACGGCGGCGGATATCGTCAACACTTACACCCAGGAAGAGCTGGCCGACCTCATCTGGACCCTGGGTGAGGAGCGCCGCTCCCGCCCCATCGCCCGGGCCATCATCGCCGCCCGGCCCATCCACACCTCTGCCCGTCTGGCCGAGGTCATCGCCCGCGCCGCCGGAGGCCGTCGAGAGGGCATCCACCCCGCCACCCGCGCCTTCCAGGCCCTTCGCATCGCGGTCAACAAAGAGCTGGAAAACCTCCAGTCCTGGCTCTCCCAGACCCTTCGTATCCTCAAGCCTGGCGGCAGGATGGCCGTCATCAGCTATCACAGCCTGGAGGACCGGCTGGTCAAAGAGTTCCTCCGCCGCGAGTCTCGCGACTGCCTCTGCCCTCCCGCCACACCCCTTTGCGTCTGCGGCCACAAAGCCGCTCTTCGACTGGTCAATAAAAAAGTCATCACCCCATCCCGGGAAGAAATTGCCCGGAATCCCCGCAGCCGCAGCGCCAAACTGCGGGTCGCGGAGCGTCTCCCCCTCGCGGACCAACAACTTTCAACTACTAATTAGGAGGCAGCGGCTTGGCTAAAGACGTTTTCTACACAGCAATAGATATAGGGACCAGCAAGATATCCACCCTGGTGGCCCGGGTGGGACAGGAGGGAGAGCTCAAGATCGTCGGCGCGGGATATGTGCCTTCCCAGGGCGTCAACCGGGGCCGTATTGTCAACATGGCGGAGATCCAGGAAGCCCTTCAGGCCTCCCTTTCGGAAGCCCAGAAATACCTCGGCGGCCAGCTTCCTCCCGCCTTCGTGGGCGTCACCGGAGATAACATCACCTGCGTCAACACCACCGGCACTACTCAGGCCCTCAACCCCTCCGGCTCCATCAGCGCCTCGGACGTCAACCATGTCCTGGAACTCTCGGTGCCCAGGCCCGCTGAGGACAAGGAGATCCTCCACCTCTACCCGAGAAACTTTATTATCGATGGCAATCAGAGCGTGCGGGATGCGATTGGCCTTCACGCCACCAAGCTCGAGGTCGAGTCCCACGTCGTCCTGTCCGACAAGTCGTCGGTGGAAGATATCAAGCGGGCGGTGGAAAGCTGCGGCGTCCCCGTTCGAGGCGTCGCCCTCAATGCCCTGGCCGCCAGCGAGGCCGTGCTGACCGAAGGCGAGAAGGAGGTCGGCGTCGTCTTGATAGACATCGGCGCCGGCATCACCGACGTCGCCGTCTTCCGCAACGGCAACCTCTGGTACAACACCTGCCTGCCCGTGGGCGGACGCCTGGTGTCCCGCGACCTCTCCATTGCCCTTAGCATCCCCTTCCATTATGCCGAAGAGCTGAAGCTCAAGTGGGGCCACGCCATGCTCGGCCCCAAGGATGGCGATGAGGAGATCCTTATGCCTAGCTTCCAGGGCCGGCCAAAGGCCATGGTCAAACGCTCTATGGCCTGCCGCCCCATCTCCGAGCGGTTACAAGAGACCCTGGGCCTAGTCATGATGAAAGTGCAGCAAGCCGGCATGACCAGAATGCCCCCCGGCGGCGTGGTCATCACTGGCGGCACCGCCGAAATGGCGGGCATTGAGCAGCTAGCTAAGTTTCTCTATAGCTGCCCCGTCCGCATCGCCGGTCCCACCAGCGTGCCGGGACTTTCGGCGGATGAGAAGAAGCCCCCCTACTCCGTAGTGGTGGGCCTCCTCCTCTGGGGCATCAACCATCTAAACGAGAAGAAGCACAAGGCCGGCGCGGAGAAGAGTCCCGGCCAGCAGGGCTCCCTTTTCCAGCGGATCAAGAAGGTCATAGAAGCTAAGTAACCTCGGCAACAAAAGGAATTCCTTAAAGGAGGAATAGATGCAGTTCCAAGAGCAGGTCCCTTCGGACGATGTCTCCACAAGCTTTGTTCCTAACCAGGTAAAACCCTACGGCAGCCCTATAATTCGAGTCCTCGGCGTCGGCGGCGGCGGGAGCAACGCGGTCAACCGCATGTACAAGGACAAACTCCCAGGGGTGGACTACTTTGTTATCAACACGGACGCCCAGCATCTTTCACGATGCGACGTTCCCAACAAACTGGCCATCGGCCATAACCTCACCCGAGGTCTGGGCGTCGGCGGCAACCCGGACATCGGCCGCCAGTCGGCGGAGGAGAGCAGAGAGCAGCTTCAGAAACTGGTCCAGGGCGCTGACATGGTCTTCCTGGCCGCCGGCATGGGCGGGGGCACAGGCACCGGCTGCGTCCCCGTGGTGGCGCAGCTGGCCAAGGAGGCCGGCGCCCTCACCATAGCCGTCGTCACCAAGCCCTTCGGTTTTGAAGTCGCCCAGCGCCGCCGCAACGCTGAAGAGGGTTTGACCCGCCTCAAAGAGCACTGCGACACCCTCATCACTGTGCCAAACGACGCCCTTCTCAAAATGAACGCCAACGACGCCAACAAGTCCTGGGAGGACGCCCTGAAAATGGCCGACCAGGTCCTCCAGCAGGGCATCGCCTCCATCGCTGAAATCGTCACCGTCCCCGGCGAGATCAACGTCGACTTCGCCGACATCCGCTCCATCATGCGCGACGCCGGCCAGGCCTGGCTCGCCATCGGCAAGGGCAAGGGCGAGAACCGCGCCGTCGATGCCGCCAAAATGGCTACCCAGAGCCCCCTCCTGGACATCGCCATCGAAGGCGCCAAGCGCGTCCTCTTCGTCATCAGCGGCGGGCCTTCCCTCACCCTCAAGGAGGTCCAGCAGGCCGCCGAGGTTATCCATGACCTGGTGGACGAGGACGCCAACGTCATCTTCGGCACCTCCAAGGACTCCAAGCTAGACGACGAGGTCCGCGTCACCCTGGTGGCCGCCTCCTTCCCCATGCAGCAGGAAAACCTCCAGCAGAAGCAGGAGGAACTGCGCACCCTCCTCCGCGACACCGTAGCCAGCAACGGCGACGAACTGGAAATACCCAGCTTCCTGCGCAAAGAAGCCAAAGCCAGGGGCCGGGGACTCTTCGGCTAGACCTTGATTAACTCTGAGTAATATTCCCGGGGCCATGGACTCTTCCTTCTTTATAAACCGATAAGGCGCCGGGAACCATCTGAGACCCCCCGACTAATCGGGGGGTCTCTCTGTTTTGCCGTGCTCTTGGTTTCATCCTGACATTATTTTAATTGTTAAGGTCGAATATCCCTTCTTTAGATTGGGAAGCAGCAGTATCGCGAGTCCTTTTTGTTTACAACGCCTGCAATGTTGATATCGATGAAGGAGCCGCCTGGCCCCTTCCCCTCAGGTACTCCCTCTTCTCCTATTGAAAAGGAGAAGAGGGATAAAGGGTGATGAGGGTGTCCCGCTTATGGCAAGGTGTCGCGAGTCAGGGCCGAAGCCCCCCGCCGCCAGGCCGCCCTCAGCCACCCCTCACCCCTCCTGAACCCCTTAAAAATTGCTAAAAATCTCCCCAAATTTCTTCCCCCTCCCCTTGACACGGAAAAAATGCGATACTATATATTGTGTCCTGCGCTAACAGTTATACAAAAGGTAGGCCATTTCGGGAAATTGCCTCATGCAATGCCCTTACTGTGATAATCCTGACTCCAAGGTCACCGACTCCCGCGCCCTAGGCGACTCCATCCGCCGCCGGCGGGAATGCGTTCGATGCGGCCTTCGTTTCACTACCTATGAGCGGGTACAGACCGCCGCTTTGCTGGTAGTGAAGAAGGACGGTCGCCGCCAAGAGTTCGACCGCAATAAGCTCCTGTCCCGCATTATCACCGCCTGCGCCAAGCGCCCCATCTCCTCCCAGCAGATCGAAAAGATGACCCAGGACATAGAAAGCCAGCTACTCTCCACCGGCAAGGCAGAGGTCCCATCCTACATCATCGGTGAGATGGTCATGGAGCGCCTGCGCAGCCTGGACCGGGTGGCCTACGTCCGGTGGGCCAGCGTCTACAAAGACTTCAAAGACGTAGAGAGCTTTGAGCAGGTTGTAAAAGACCTGCGAGAGGGGCGCCCCAAGGAGGACTCTACCCAGCTCTCCCTCCTTAAGGACGACTTCCCCATGAAACGACCGCAGCAAGGCAGGGGCCGGCGGCGCAGCCGCACCCCTGCTTAACCCGCCCGTCCCCTTTCTGTCCCCACCTCTCGACTAAAGGAACCGCTGGAATGAATATTGAACGTCTGGCCGTTATCGACACCATGATTCCCCTGGTGACCCCGCCGGACGGCATCACCAGAGGCCAGCTAGCTCGGCTGCTCAAGATCACCTACCCCCAGGCTACCCAGGCCCTGGAGCGGCTGCGGGAGCGCCGCCTGGTGAAACGTTCCATCCGCCAGTCCCAGTACGTCTATCGCCTCACCGCCTCTCGCCAGGCCCTATCGGTAGGCGCCATGGGCGTCATCTGCCTGAACTAGAGGGAAATGTCCAACAGCCGCCGAATACCAAGCGCAAGAGTCCGAAAAGGGCCAAGACCCCTGCGATGGAGGCGCTGGGGAAGTTCTTTCAGGGAGAGTCTAGAGAGCGCCAAATCCTTAGAATCTGACCCGAGCCTGGTCGAGGGGATAGTAGACTCCGAGGCAACCCTCAGGTCCCTTCCCCCCTTGAGGGGGAAGGTTAGGATGGGGGGTCGGGGTGGAGAGGTAGAGGGAGATGGTATCCAAGCAGGAGAAGGCCCCATTTCTAGTACCCGCACCGCCGCCAATATTTAATAAAGGACAAAAAAGAGAAGGGGAGGCATATATTAATGACCACACTGCAGCTCACTAAAAACGCTGAAATCGTCCTCAAGACCCGCTACCTTATAGGCGGCGAGACCCCGGAGGGCCTTTTCACCCGCGTCGCCAAAGCCCTGGCGCAGCCCGAGGCCGACAAAGCCCATTGGCAAGAGGTCTTCCTCGACATGATGGCCTCCTGCCAGTTCATGCCCAACTCTCCCACCCTCTTCAACGCCGGCACCGGCCAGGGCACCCTCTCCGCCTGCTTCGTCATCCCTGTGGAAGACACTATGTCCAGCATCATGAAAGCCGCCACCACCAGCGCCATGATCCAGAAGTTCGGCGGCGGCATCGGCTACAGCTTCTCCAAGCTGCGCCCTCGCGGCAGCAAAATCGCCACCACCCAGGGCAAGGCCTGCGGCGCCGTAGCCGTCCTCAAAATGCTCAGCGGCCTCAGCGACATGATTACCCAGGGCGGCAAGCGCCACGGCGCTAACATGGGCATCCTCAGCGTCTCCCATCCTGAAATCCTGGACTTCATCCACCTCAAGGACACCAACAAAGAGGCCCAGAACTTCAACGTCTCCGTGGCCATTACCGACGATTTTATCCGGGCCGTGGACCAGGGCAAGGACTGGCAGCTCATCGACCCCCGCACCAAGCAGGTGGTCCGCACCCTCCCTGCCAATCAGATCTGGAACGACATCATCGACTCCGCCTGGAAGACCGGCGACCCCGGCCTCTACTTCATTGACCAGGCCAACCGTCACAATCCCACCCCCCACCTGGGCAACCTGGACAGCACCAACCCCTGCGGCGAGGTCCCCCTCCTGGCCCACGAGGCCTGCAACCTGGGCTCCATCAACCTGGCCAAGTTCGTCCATAATGGCAGGGTGGACTACAAGGGGCTGGAGGACCTGACCCGCAACGCCACTCGATTCCTGGACAACGTGGTCACCATCAACATGTTCCCCGTCCAGGAGGTCACCGACGCCGTCCACGCCACCCGCAAGATTGGCCTGGGCGTCATGGGCTGGCACGATGCCCTTATTAAGATGGGCATCCCCTACGACTCGCCTCAAGCCCTGGGAGTCGCCGATGAGGTCATGCGGCTAATCAACGACACCGCCCGCGAGACCTCCTTCGAGCTGGCCCGCGAGCGGGGCTCCTACCCCGCCTGCCGAGAAAGCATCCCCGTCCGCAACGCCACCCGCACCTGCATCGCTCCCACCGGCAGCATCAGCGTCATCGCCGGCGCTTCCAGCGGCATAGAGCCTATCTTCGCCGTCGCCTTCGTCAAAAATGTCCTGGACGGCAAGCAGCTTACCGAGGTCAACCCCTACTTCGAGGAGATCGCCAAGGAGCGCGGCTTTTACAGCAAGGAGCTCATGGACGAAGTGGCGCGCACCGGCTCCGTCCAGAAGATCGACACCGTGCCCCAGGACGTGAAGGCCCTCTTCAAGACCGCCCTGGAAATTGACTACCAGACCCACGTTAAGATGCAGGCCGTCTTCCAGAAGCACACGGACCTGGCCGTCAGCAAGACCATCAATATGCCTAACTCCGGCACTCGCGACGACATTGAGCAAGCCTATCGAATGGCCTTCGACCTCGGCTGCACCGGCATCACCATCTATCGAGATGGCTCTAAGCCTACCCAGGTGTTGGAAGTCAAGTCCTCCAAGCCTGTCCTGAGCGCAGTCGAAGGAAAGTCCGCCGATGCCAAGCCCGCCGTCGTGGAAGCCGGCAGGTCCTCGGTGACTCTCACCCCCAGGGAGCGCCCCGCCCACATGACCGGCGTCACCGACCGCGTCCGCACCGGCCACGGCAACATGTACGTCACCATCAACTTTGACGACAGCGACAAGGCCTTCGAGGTCTTCTCCACCCTCGGCAAGTCGGGAGGCTGCGAGTCCGCCAGCCTGGAGGCCATATCCCGCCTCATCTCCCTGGCCCTCCGCTCTGGCGTCGACCCCCAGGCTATCGTCGAGCAGCTTCGCGGCATCACCTGCGTCCCCGCCTGGGACCAGGGCGTCCTGGTGGGTTCCCCCGCCGACGCCGTGGCCCTGGCCATGGAGCGTCGAATCACCGGCGGCCTGAGAAGCGGACACAAGCAGCCCGTGGCAGCCCAGCTTAAGTTGGAGACTAAGGACCCCCAGGCCCCCAAAATGCTGTCCAACGGCAACGGCCACAGCCGCCACGACTCCAAAGGCTCCGGCCTTCGATGCCCCCACTGCAACTCCGGCCTGGTCTTCCAGGAAGGATGCCTGGCCTGCCTCTCCTGCGGCTGGAACAAATGTGAGTAGCGGATAGGGAGGTTGGGAATGGCTAAAACAGAAAAAGGTCAGAAGTTTATCCGAATCGATTCCTATACAAAAAAGGACGGCACCAAAGTCCCAAAGCATATCCGTTCCACGCCCTGCCCTATGCCTGAGAAGAAATCTAAGTCAGCCTCCGCTGGCAAAAAGGCATCCACGGGAACAAAATCGGGTGGTCTTACGTCATAAATACAGTTGATCCTCCTTGCTACCCTGGACTGCTCCCTCCACGGTAGTCACAGCGCCCCGGCCACCCTCGGGGCGCTTTTGTTTTTCAAGGTGTCTATGTGAGCGTGGTGCTTTACTGTGGCAAACGAAGGGCAAGGCTCCCATCCGGTTCTCCCCTTCTCCTATTGCAAATGGGAAGAGGGAGTTAGACGCCGTCCTGAGCCTGGCCGAAGGAGGGGGAATTGGTGCTCTATATTTCTCTTCCCCTTCCAGCAGAAGGGGCTAGGGGATGGTATCCCTAGTAAAGAAACGCTGGCTTTTCACGAACGCCTCTTTGGGGATATCGGGACACTCGCCATTTCAGCGCTCCGGTATCGCACCCTCCTCTATCCTATCCCTTATTGCCTGCACCACATTGGCCACGGAGGAAAATTTATCCATATCTGATCTCTCAATGGCCTTCCTAATGGAGATACGCTGGTCTTTATACTGGACCTCCTGGTCCCCAGCGCACTGCAGCACATCCTCTTTTGTAGCGGGAAATTCCACCCCTTCCATCGCCTCCACTACCGAGGCGATGAACGGCGCGGCCTCCATGGGCGACTCAGGCTTATCGTAGCCCATTCCCCGGCCTTGTCCCTCGGTTGTAGGATTGTGCTGTCCTTCCATTGCGCCTTCCTCCTGTTCCTGCCTCCTCATTTCGGCCATGATACCTCCCCCACTTCCAGGATTGCCCTCATCATCAAACAAGAGTACTAGGCCTTCTACCTCCCAAATGATTAGTCCAACAAATCCTTTGTGAAATTCGGGAAGTATATCCCTCTTCAACTCCGCTAAGGTTACGAAGATACACCTGTAATGCGCTTCGCTAGGACAGCTCATCTCATACCAGCCTGAACTCTCCTTTGAGAATGCGGTCTCCCCTCGGCCCGGGCCGAGGGGAGAGTTAGACGCCGTCCTGAGTCCGCCTCTGGCGGATCGAAGGAGGGTTTGTGGTGGAGTATTTTCTCTTCCCCTTCTTTCCGCTGAAAGAAAGAGATAAAGAGGATGATGGTATCTCATGCGCACAGCGAGGCTGGCTTTCCATGGACGCCAATCTGACAGGGACTTGTCCCTCACGCCTGCCACCGGCCCCTCAGAATGTTATAATCCCTTGATGTACCCACCAGGAATCTTTTCATGAAACTCGCGTTTATAGGCGGCGGCGCCATGGCTGAGGCCATCATCAAAGGCGCACTCTCGGCCTCTATGGCCAAGCCCGAAGAGATAACCGTCGGTGAGGTTGTCGAAGAGCGATGCCGCTACCTAGCCAACCAGTACCGAATCCTTGCCACACCCAGCAACGCCAAAGCCGTCCGCAGCGCGGACCTGGTCATCCTCGCTGTCAAACCCCAGAGCCTCAATGACGTCGCCGCGGACCTCAAGCCCTCCCTCAAGCCCAACCACACCGTCCTCTCCATCCTGGCGGGCACAAGAATGGCCGCCCTCACCAAAGGCCTCGGCCACAACGGCGTCATCCGAGTTATGCCCAACACCCCCGCCCAAATCGGCGCCGGCATGAGCGTCTGGATGACCTCCCCTGGCGTCGATGAAAAGGTCGCCAAAGAGGCCCAGGCCATCCTCAAGACCCTCGGCGAGGAGATCCGCGTCCATAACGAGAAGTACATCGACATGGCCACCGCCCTCAGCGCCAGCGGCCCAGCCTTCATCTTTCTCTTCATCGAATCCCTCATCGATTCCGGCGTCCTCATCGGCCTGCCCCGGCCCATGGCCCGCACCCTGGCCCTTCAGACCGTCCTAGGCAGCGCGCGGCTGGTCAAAGAGACCGGCAAGCACCCGGCGGAGCTGACGGATATGGTCACATCGCCCGGCGGCACCACCGTGGCGGGCCTCCTGGCCCTGGAGGACGCCAGCTTCAAGGCCGCCGTCCTCAACGCCGTTCAGGCCGCCTATCAAAAATCCATTGCTTTAGGGGAGAACTAGTGGGATTTATCGGAGCTGAAACCACCGGCGGCGACGTCATCGCCTATTTTGTGTATTTCTTGCAGATCGCCGTCCTGGCCCGGGTTCTCATGTCCTGGGTCAGCCCCATGGGCCAGTCCAACAACATATTCGTAAACCTCGTATACCAGCTCACCGAACCTATCCTGGCCCCCCTCCGCAAAGTCATACCCCGCGTCGGCCTCTTTGACTTCACTCCTATGATCGCTATCATCGTCCTGGGCATCATCGCGGAAATCTTCAGACAGGCCGCCGGTTAACTTGACCTGCCCAACCCCTGGGCCTTAAATTTGTCCTATTCCTCCGCCGAGGGGACTGACATGTCGCAAAAAGAGATGCTGAAGGGCAACACGGAGACCCTTCTTCTATCCATCATCGCCCGGGAGCCTATGCACGGCTACCGCATAGTCCGCGAGATCGAAAGCCGCAGCCGCGGCTACTTCCAATTCAAGGAAGGCACCCTCTATCCCGCCCTCCACCGCCTGGAGGCCGGCGGCCTCATCCGCGGAGACTGGGGCCAGGGCGTCAACCACACCTCGCGACGCTACTACGCTATCACCGCCAAAGGCCGGCGAGTCCTGGAGCAGCGCCTTGAGGAGTGGCGCCGCTTCGCCGACGCCGTCAACATGGTCATGCCAGCGCTAGATTCCCAGCCCGCTTCCTGAGGCGTTCATGGACCACCAGATCCAGAAATATCTCTTCGGCCTCGCCAGGCGGCTCAAGCTAGACCCGCGCACCAAAGATAACATTCTCAAAGAGCTTCAAAGCCACATCGAAGAGCGCGCCGGCGAATTGGAGCGCGATGGCCTCCCCTCCACCCAGGCGTACCGCAGGGCCACCCAGGAGCTGGGCCGCCCCGACCTCCTCGCCGACGACCTTTACGCCGTCCACAGCCGCGGCACCTGGATGGAGGTCCTCCTCGCTGCCCTGCCCCATCTGCTGCTGGCCGCCCTCTTTGCCATGCATATCTGGAACAACTACCTGGTCCTGCTGGTCGCCATACCTTCCGTCAGCTTCATCGCCTACAAGGGCTGGCGCAGCGGTCGCGCCAAGTGGGCCTACTCCTGGCTCGGCTACTCCCTGGCCGCCCCCGCCATCTCCTGGCTCTTCTCCCTCTTCGCCCTGGGCTATGCCGCCTGGACCTTTGTCACCACCGGCGTCCTGCCCTTCGGCGTGCCCCTCTTCATACTCTTAGTCGCCTACGTCCCCTTCAGTCTCTGGCTTCTGGCCCGCGTCACCAGGGGAGTAGTCAAGCGGGACTGGCTCATGGCCTCCCTCACCGCCCTCCCCTTTCCCTTCCTGACTTCGTGGATCCTCTTCCTTAACTGGCAGGGCGGGTTCTGGGCTGGCTCCCCCCGCGTCCAGGAGACCGACGGCGACCGCGCCCTTATCTTTCTCGCCATGGCCCTCACTACTGCCGTTTTCTTCAAGGTGGGAAGGCGCGCGCTTCAGATCGGGCTGCTCACCGCGTCCACCGCCCTGCTGGTGGTCTATACCACCGTCGCCATACCTATCAGCTTCGGCTTCCTGGCCGCTATTCTAATCTTGCTGTCGTCCATAGCCTTCCTCCTAAGCCCCGCCTTCCTGGAAGCCCGATTCAGAAAGCGCCGCCCCGCGGTGGATGACGCGGACGCCAAGGAGGAAGTGGTGACCCATTGGTTCTCCAGCGTCGCCTAGCCATAGTCACCGACAGCAGCTGCTGCCTCCCTAAAGACCTCCAGGAGACCTGCGGGCTTTTTGTCGTCCCCCATCAGCTCGTCATCGGCGGCCGCGCCTCTCTGGACGGCGTGGACATCGATCCTGTGCGCTTTTACCAAATGCAGCGCCGCGGCGTTACCGCCACCACTTCCGGCCCCTCTCCTAACGCCTTCCTCCAGGCCTTCCTCAAAGCCGGCGCTCTATGCAAACAAGTCCTCTGCCTGACCCTGTCCCCACGATTCAGCGCCACCACCTTCGACTCCGCCCAGATCGCCGCCCGAATGGCTAAAGACGAATCGCCCTCCTTGGATGTGCGCGTGATGGATACCCAGGCCGCCGCCGGCGCCCAGGGCCTCATGGCCCTGGGCGCCGCCCGCCTAGCGTGGCAGGGCGCAAGCCTTGACCAGACCGCCGCCAGGGTGGAAGCCCTTATGCCAAAGGTCCAGCTTTTAGCCTTTCTGGACACCCTCCAATACCTGGGAAAAAGCGGCAAGATTCCAAAAGTGGCCGCCTGGGCCGGCTCCCTCCTGGGCTTCAAACCCCTCACCGAGATGAGCCAGGGCGAGGCCCGCCTCATCGCCAAACCTAGAAGCCGCGCCAAAGCAATGGAGCAGATGCTTCAGACCGCCTGCCAGCGCCTGAACGGCAAGCCCGCCCACGTTAACATCATGCACGCCGCCGCTCCCGACGATGCACGAGAGTTGCGTCTTCGTGCCCAGGCCTCCATCAACTGCCTGGAAGTCTTTATCAGCGAATTCACACCCGTCATGGGCGCCCACACCGGCCCGGGCCTCCTGGGCCTCGCCTTCTACACCGAGGACTGACGGTCAATATCCCTAGGGTATCCCCACCCGTCAAACACCATATAGGACTTATTCAGCCCCTTGAACTTCTCCGGCAGAATAGTCGCCCCAGGAAACATCCGGCTCAGCTCCCCCTTGGTCACTAACCGTATCGTTCCCACTGACTCTTTGCCAAACCAGCCCAGCTTTACGCTGCCCGCCACGCCCCTTTGCAGGCCCCGCGGCATAAACTGAAAAAACGGTGTCAGGTAGTGCGGCTCCACCGGGAAGTACCGATTTGGCGTCTGCAGGAAATACCGCTGGCCCACGCGCCTGACCTCCTGCGCCATTCGCGTCTGGTCCGACAGCCCGCCCACGTGTTCCAGCACTGAGTTCGAAAACACGACATCAAACTCTCCGTCCCTGAACTGCCTCATATCCCTGCCATCGCCAACACCGCATGTCACATTTGGATACCTGGATGGACCAACGGACAGGTTCACGATGTGGAACTCCATTCCAGGTTCCCGGACCATACCCATATTTTCCCAGAAACTCTGATTACCACCTACATCCAAAATCCTGCACGGCCTCGGTATAGATTCCATCAACGAATGAAAAAGAGCAAACCGTTTGCGGCGCAGCCTGTTTGCCAGCGAGTCGGCTGTGCTCGTATCGGTAAGATGCCTAAACACCCCTATCCTCCCCACCACGTGCGGCTATAAATTGTGTAGCTGATTCGCCGGGCCTGCACCATCCGTCTGACTTAGTCGATATCCGTCCGATTTCTTTAGGACTAGTCCTTTTAGCGCCAGCTTATACCCATTCAACCGCCCCTTCAAAACAAAGATGCATCATAACCCCGCCATGCCCTCCGACCTCTCCATCCTCCAATCCGCCCTCGCCGACCTCCCGCCACCGGCCCCCAGGCCCATCCTCGTCCTCGTCTGCGGCCTCCCCGGCAGCGGCAAGTCCTACTTCACCCGACGCCTCATCGAAGAAGTCCCCCTCGCCTGCGTCCAGTCCGACGTTATGCGCAAGGCCCTCTTCCCCCGTCCCATATACTCGGAACAGGAAAGCGCCCGCCTCTTCCCGGCCCTCCACCTCCTCATCCACCGCCTCCTCCAGCGCCGCATCCCTGTCCTTTTCGACGCCACCAACCTTAACGAGCGCAACCGCGCACCCCTCTACCGCCTCACCGACGAGCTGGATGCAAAACTCTTCATCGTCTTCACCACCGCCCCTCAGAATGTGATCAAAGCCCGCCTCGATACACGCGAAAAGGGCAGCCTGGAAGCCGCCTGCTCTGACGCCAGCTGGACCGTTTATCTAAAAATGCTCCCCGGCGTCCAACTCCCCAAGCGGGATCACCTGCTGGTGGACACTTCTAAAGACATCACACCGACTGTAGAAAAACTGGCTCATCGACTGCGAGAAGTCTTGCCTTTGACCTAACAGTCCTGCTCCAATGTGCTGCGTTGCACACCCCGACTGGCACCCTCCACCAAAATTCTTTATCATTCCATCCCAAGACAACCCTGTCCTTATTTCCAATCCCTAAAGCCCCCACCCTAAAGGAGACCCCATGCCCAACATCATCGATATCAAAGTCATCCGCGACGACGTCACCAAGGTTAAGACCCCCGCCCTTATCGTCAATCTCTTCGACGGCGTCAAGAATCCCGGCGGCGCCACCGGCGCTGTCGACAAAGCCCTGGGCGGCGCCATTACCCAGCTTATTGCCGACGGCGAAATCAAGGGCAAAAGCGGCGAGCTAACCCTTATCCACACCTTCGGCAAAATCGGCCCCGCGCGAGTCCTCGTCGCCGGCCTCGGCAAACAGGACAAGTTCACAGCCAACACTGCCCGCGAGGTGATAGGCAGCGCCGCCCGATTCCTTCGAGGCAAAGGCGTCACCTCCGCCTGCACCATTGCCCACGGCGCGGGCATCGCCGGCCTCGACCCCAAGGCCGCCGGCCAAGCCATCGCTGAAGGCGCCATCCTCGGTATATACCGCTTCCGCGAGTACCTCGCCAATAACGGCGACTCCAAAGACTTGAACGATCTCACCATTGTGGAAGGCGACGCCGCCAAGATTCAGGCCCTCAAAGACGGCGTGACCCTGGGCAAGACCATCTCGGAAGGCGTCTGCCTCTCCCGCGACATGGCCAACGAGCCCGCCAATGCTATGACACCCACCCGCATGGCCCAGATTGCCCGCCAGGTCGCCGATGCCGAAGGCCTGGAAGTGGACATCCTGGAGCGCAAGGACATGGAGGCCCTGGGCATGGGCGCGTTAGTAGGCGTCGCCAAGGGCAGCCACCAGCCTCCCAAACTCATCGTCCTCAAATACAAGGGCGACCCTTCCAATCCCGACAGCGTCCTGGGCTTCGTCGGCAAAGGCATCACCTTCGACACCGGCGGCATCTCCCTCAAGCCCGCCCTGGGCATGGAGAACATGAAGGGCGACATGACCGGCGGCGCCTCGGTCATCGGCACCATGAAGGTCCTGGCCAAGCTTCGACCCAAAATCAATGTCACCGGCATCATTCCCGCCACCGAAAACATGCCCGGCGGCGAGGCCCAGCGCCCGGGCGACGTGGTCCGCGCCATGAACGGCAAGACCATCGAGGTTATCAACACCGACGCCGAGGGCCGCCTAATCCTCTCCGACGCCATGTGCTACGCCCGCGAGAAGTGCGGCGTCACCCGCATTGTCGACATCGCAACCCTCACCGGTGCCATCGTCATATCCCTGGGCCGGGTCTGCACCGGCGTTTTCGGCAACAATCAGGAATGGACGGACAAGGTCATGGCCTCGGGCAACGGCGTCGGCGAGCGCGTCTGGCAGCTCCCCATGTTCGACGAGTACAAAGACGCCCTCAAGAGCAACGTTGCCGACATGATGAACGTGGCCGGCAATCGAGACGCCGGCTCCATTGTCGCCGCCAAGTTCCTCTCCGAATTCGCCGGCGACACCCCCTGGGTCCACCTCGACATCGCCGGCACCTACCGCAGTGAGGGTGACAAAGGCTGGCAGGTCAAAGGCTCCACCGGCGGCCCCGTCCGCACCCTGGTCAACCTGGCCTTAAGTGAGGCAAAGTAACCCGTACCTTTAGTGAATCCTTAAATAGGCAAGGCTCGATTCGCTTTGCCAAGCTTGGTTATCTTTAGCAGGGCTGAGGTGGGTCGTCTTTCTGGCCCTCCCTCTCCTCCTTGGCAAGGAGGAGAGGGAGATGGAGGGAGAGGTGGTCGCTTTATTTCTCTTTCCCTCTTCTCCCGACTACGGGAGAAGAGGGATTAAGGGTGATGAGGGCGCCCCGACTAAGACCAAAATCAGCTTTTCAAGACAGACCTGCTGCGCCCAGCCTCCTCCACAAATGACAAAAACTCCTCTCTGCGATATAGTATTAAAGGCCCCCTCTCTAGGGGGTCGCTTTTCGTGGTGAGCGTTGCCAAGCGGTCTAAGGCGCCTGACTGTGGATCAGGAGATCGAGGGTTCGAATCCCTCCGCTCACCCCACCAATGACACCTTTATATTCCTTCCCCCTTGAGGGGAAAGACTGGGATGGGGGGCTTCTCTCCCCATCACGCGCCCCGGTAGCTCAAGTGGACAGAGCACTTGGCTTCGGACCAAGGGGTTAGGGGTTCGAGTCCTCTCCGGGGCGCCACTTCTCCTCGCTATCAAGTTATCGACAGGCAAAATGCGTTGGAATCCTCGCTCGACCCCCACGCCCAAACCCTTGACACCCATCGCGTTTTAGGCCACTCTCACCCCAGCTAAACCCTCAAGGACCCATTTTGAGAGAGCCAGCCTCCGACTCTCCCAACAGTCCGGACACCCCTCAAATATCTCGCCCCGGCGACACCAACCTGCGCGTAGTCCGCATGTTGCGTGTCTATCGACCCCTGGCCCGGGTCCTCCAGTTTAGCGCCAAGCCCTTCCCCAGGCCCCGCGCCATCGGCGTCATGGGCGTCGTCGTCGGTTTTGCCCTTTTGATCCTTATCGGCACACTCCTCCTGTCCCTGCCCCAGGCCCGCGCGCCAGGCCGCAACCTGGACCTGTTGGACGCCTTCTTCACCGCCACCTCCGCCGTATGCGTCACCGGCCTGGTAGTCCAGGACACAGGCACCTACTGGACCGGCTTTGGGCAGGGCGTCATCCTTGCCCTCATCCAGCTTGGCGGCTTGGGCGTCATGACCGCCACTATGTTCGTACTGGTTATTTTCCGACGGCCCGTCTCCCTCAAAGACACCTTTGAGGTCCACGAAATGTCTAGAGCGGGCGGCGTGCAGAGCGTGACCCGCCTTCTCTGGCTGACTATCCTGCTCACCTTAGCCTTCGAAGCCCTGGGCGCCTTTGCGTTGTGGGTTCACTTTCGAGACCAGTTCCCGGGGGGGGCGAAAGCCTTTGGGAAAGTGCCTTTCACGCCATCTCCGCTTTCAACAACGCTGACTTCGATATTATGGGCGACTACGCCAATCTTGTCCCCTTCAATTCTGAGCCCTTCGTGCTGGCCGTTGTATCCGTCCTCATCATGGCCGGAGGCATCAGCGTCCTGGTCTTGTTGGACATAGCCTCCAAGCGGAACTGGCGAAGGCTCACCCCCAGCACCAATATAGTCCTCCTCTTCTCCCTTGTCCTGTGGGGCGCTGGAGCAGGCGGCATTCTCCTGGCCGAGTTTAACAACGACGCTACTCTGGGTTTGCTTAACACTACTGATAAGCTCACCAACTCCTTCTTCCAATCGGTCACCGCCAGGACCGCGGGCTACAATTCCATATCCATTGGAGACCTCCGAGATGAGACGCTGTTCCTTATCTCTGGCCTTATGTTTATAGGCGGCGTCACCGGCTCCACCGCGGGTGGCGTTAAGGTTGGCACCTTTGCCCTCCTCATGCTCGCTACCTGGGCCAGCGTTCGAGGTTATGAGCATGGCCAGGCCTTTGGCCGCCGCTTCGGCCACCGTCTGGTCTATCGCGCCATGGCCATAGTAGCCATGGCTATAATGCTGGTCTTTGCCGCTACCCTCCTCCTCACCTTCACTGAAGACTTCCTCTTCAGGCAGGTCCTGTTTGAAGTTGTGTCCGCCTTTGGCACCGTGGGCCTGTCCACCGGCATCACCCCGGACATGACCCCCGCTGGAAAGGTTATTATTATTGTAGTTATGTTCATCGGCCGCCTCGGCCCCCTCACCCTCGGCTACGCCCTGGCCCGCCAGCACCGCGAGCTTCGATATGAACTGCCCCAAAGAGACCTGCCCATCGGCTAAGGAGAGAATTTTATGGCCGTAAGAAGCGTTCTTATACTCGGCCTCGGCCCCTTCGGAGGCCAGTTGGCCGTCGAGCTGACCAGCTTCGGTTATGAGGTCTTGGGTGTCGACAATGATGAGGACAAGGTGGCTGAAATCTCTGACTCCATCAGCAAGGCCGTCCAGGGCGACGTTACCAGCCCCGGCCTCTGGCGCGACCTCCCAGTCAAAGACATCGATATCGCTATCGTCGCCTTCAGCTACAACATGGCCGACAACATCCAGACCGTGGTGCTGCTGAAAAAGGCCGGCGTGCCGCGCATCATCGCCAAGTCGGAAAACGAGTTCCACGCCGAGGTCCTGCGTAGCCTGGGCGTCTCCGCCGTCCTGGAGCCTTACAGGGACAGCGTGGCCCGCGCCGTCCACATGATGGGCACCAACCTGGTGGACTACCTTCCCGTGTACAAAGACTTCGGCGTCGCCATCGTCAAGGCCAACTCCAAGCTAAAGGGCCTCACCGTCCAGAAGCTCTACGACAAATACAAAGCCACCACCCTGATCCTGCGACGCGGCGACAAGATCATTGAGGAGCCGTCCGACCACGAAAACATCTCCGACGGCGACATCCTGGTCATCTCCGCCCGTGACCGCGACCTGCATGAGCTTCCCGGCGTCGAGGCCCGCCCCGACGACAGGGACAAAAACGGCCACACGTAGGGTTAGCCGCCCTCTCAAAACCAGTGTTCACTCTTCATCTCAGGAGACGTAATGGACACCCTTGCTACGAAGCAGTATCCCGCTAAGATTCGCGGCCAGCTTGAGGAGCCTATCAGTAGCTGGCTCTTTCTCATAAAGTGGCTCCTTCTGCTTCCCCATTGGGTACTCCTTATCTTTCTCTACATCGGCTTCATCTTTAGCTGGCTCGGCTCCATGATCGCCATCGCCTTCACCGGCAAATACCCCCGCGCCCTCTTCGACTACAACGTCGGCGTCATACGATGGGGCTGGCGCGTCGGCTTCTACAGCTACCAGGCCATGGGCACCAACAAGTACCCGCCCTTCTCCCTTCAGCCCCTGGACTCCTACCCCGCCGACATCACCATCGACTACCCCGAAAAGCTCCACCGAGGTGTTGTCCTCATCAAGTGGTGGCTCCTGGCCCTGCCCCACTACGCCGTCGTCGCCTTGCTTGTCGGCGGCGCCGGCTATCGATTTGGCGGCCTGCAAATCCTCCTGGTCCTATTCGCCACCGTCGGCAACCTCTTCAACAAGTCCTACCCCAAAGACCTCTGGGAACTCGTTATGGGCATCAACCACTTAGTCTACCGCGTCTTCGCCTACGCCGCCCTCACCACCGACGAATACCCACCCTTTAGGCTGGGGGAGTAGTCCCCATGCATTCTTGCAAGTTGCCTCTTTAGGTAGAGATACCTAAGGGGTGTCGGGATTCCTATGACCCTTCCGGGGTACCTGGGGATGTCCATCTCATCCGGTTCTCCCTCTTTTCCTCGTGAGGAAAAGAGGGAGTTAGACGCCGTCCTGAGCCTGTCCGAAGGAGGGGGAATTGTGCAACCGTTTTCTTTCCCTCTCTTCCTGCAGGAAGAGAGGGATTAAGGGTGAGATGGTATCCCGATTAAAGACAGGATTGACTTCCAGTACGAATCCCACCTACACCCTATACCTCTCCTCCATCACCCCCTCCAGCAGCCCTAGCTCCGCCCTCCCCACCACCTCCAGCGTCCGGTCCGCGTTCGGCGGCATCAGCGTGCACGTCCGCACGTCACGAAACAGCCGCTCCAGCGGGTACCTCTTATGCGCCACCCGCCCCCCGCACACCTGCAATGCGCGAGACGTCACCATCAGCGCCGCCTCCGTCGCCCGGTTCTTAGCCCGGCTCCCCAGCGTTAGCATTAGCAGCGGGTCCGGCCCCTCCGGCCACCGATACGCCGACTCATGCATCACCAGCCTCGCCGACTCCACCACCAGCCCCATCTCCGCCACGTGCCGCTGAATAATCGAGTTGTGGGACATAGGCGCCGGGTCCGGGTCGAACCTGTTCTTCTTTACGAACTCCTTGGTGTAGTCCAGCGCCCGCTGCGCCGCCCCAATGAACACCGCCGCGTACCCCATGGCGAAATGCAGCCCCAGCCCCGCCCTCTCGCTGTCCCCTGGCTTGCCCAGCACGCACTCCTTCCTCACCGGGCACTCCTCAAAGGTTACGCTGGGGCTTACCGTCCCCCGCATCCCTAGTGTGTCCCAGCCCCCCGTAATCGTCAGCCCAGGACTGTCCCTGGGGACCAGCGCCATAGTCGCACTCTTCTCCGCCTGGTACCCCTCCATGGCGCAATGGATCATGTACCGGTAGGCCCCACCCGCCATGGTGCAAAAATGCTTCGGCCCGTTGATCACATAGCCATCATCACGAGGACTCAAAATCGTGTTCGCGACGCCCGACCCTCCCCGCCTCGACGGCTCGCTCCCCCAGCTCCCAAACAGCCTCCCGTGCTCCACCACGTCAGGATAAAACGACGCCTTCTGCTCCGCCGACCCTAACTGGTCGATATACTTCTGCACTATCGAGTGCATGTGCACCGTCATGGCCGTGTTGGCGCAGCCCCACGCCAGCTTTTCGATGACCATGACGTAGGTCAGCATGTCCAGCCCCAACCCGCCGTACGACTTCGGTACCGTGGTGGCCAGCAGCCCCGCCTTCCACACCTCTCGCCACCCCTCCACGGGATGCGTCGCCCGGGCGTCCACCTCCGCCGCGCGAGGCTCCAGCCCCTCCCTTGCCACCCCCTCCGCCCTGGCGACGATTTCTTCCTGCTCCCTCGTCAGCCTGAAATCCATTAAACGCGACACCTCCAAGTCCGCCCCAGTATAGCGCCTCACTCCCGTCGACGCAGTGCTAGGTCTGTAGGTGTAAGGGATTTGTCATCCTGAGCAAAGTCCCGATGTACTCGTCGGGACGCAGTCGAAGGATCTATGCCCACTACCCAGGTTGCGCTGAGTCGGCCACCCCTCCGGTCATTCACCACGCATCTCCTTCACCAACTCGTCAGGATCCTTTCCCGCCAGCTCTTTTAGATATCCCCTATACTTCTCAAACGGCGACGCCGGCGCGCGCTTACTTACGCGCTTAGGTGTGGTCACCTTATCTCTTTTGGTCTTTTTAGCCTTACCTATATCGTCCCCTTTATTATTGGTTTAGTCATCGCCTGACTTTAATCCATGATTGTCTCTCGATACAACTGTTATCCCCTCAAAATCCCCTCCCTACCCTCCCACCCCTCCCGATGCTACAATGCGCCACGAACCAGCATATAATCGGCGCAGGCCGACGTGTCGGCCCGCCCCCAGCAACCCACGCCCCCAGGAGCCGCTATTGGACGTAGGCATCTTCATGGAGTTCCCCCGCCCCAAAGGCGCCACCGACGCCCAGGTCTTTGACCGCGCCTTCAAAATCATCGACCTGGCCGAGTCCTCCGGCCTCCATTCCGTCTGGCTCGCCGAGCTCCACTTCGAGCCTGAGCAGTCCGTCCTCTCCTCCCCTGTCGTCGTGGCCGCAGCAGCCGCCTCCCGCACCCAGCGGCTTCGCATCGGCCTTGCCGTCGCCGTCCTCCCCCTCTACAACCCCCTCCGCCTCGCTGAGGACGTCGCCACCCTCGACCACATCGCCGGAGGCCGCATCGACTTCGGCGTCGGCCGCAGCGCCGCCCCTCGAGGCTACATCGGCATGAACATTCCCTATGCCGAAAGCCGCCAGCGTTTCTCCGAGTGCCTCCAAGTCATTCAAAAAGCCTGGACTCACGATACCTTCTCCCACCACGGCCAGTTTTACCACTACGATGACGTGCGCGTCGTCCCCCGCCCCTTCCAGCAGCCCCACCCGCCCATCCGCATCGCCACCAATTCCCCAGGCACCTACCTCTTCTCCGGCAAAGCCGGCATTCCTATCTTCCTCAGCGTTCGAGGCGTCCGAAGCCAGCTCGTCGAGCACGTCGCCAGCTATTGTGAGGCCTGGGAGTCCGCCGGCCACCCGGGCAAGCCCCACCTCTCCCTCCGTATCCCCGTCTACGTCCATGAGGACCGGCGCCGCGCCCTGGAGGACCCCAAAGCCAGCGCCATGAACTTCTATCGACAGCTTATCGAGACCGTCGGCACGCCTATCCCCAGCCTGTCCGACGAGGAGAACCGAGAGCGCGCCGAGCGCGGCCAGCGCCTCCGCTCCATCACCTACGACGACATCCTCAAGACCGACCTGGCCTACGGTACCCCCGATGAAGTGACCGAAAAGCTTCTGGAACTAAAAGAGACCTTCAACCTCTCCTGCGTCATCGCCGAACCCAACTTCGGCCGCCTCATCCCCCAAGACAAAGAACTCGCCTCCCTCCAACTCTTCGCAGAAAAAGTCGCCCCCAAGCTGTAACCTACTCTCCATTTTTATGTAGGGGCGAGGTCGCCGCGCCCTTGTTCTCCCTCTTCTCCGTCATTCCGGCGGAAGCCGGAATCCAGCCCTTCCTTAGTTCGCGGCAAGAGAGTCGCTAGCCTTTCACATCCGCCTCTCTAACCCTTCACATAGCGTATGGCCTTCTCCGGTGCTACAATTCCCCCAACCTCATCCCAATATCCGCACCGCGGAGGCGTCCATGGAGATCGGCGTCTATTTCGAGTTCCCTCGAGGCAACGGCAAGTCTGAGCACCAGGCCTTCGAGGAGGAGTTCCAGCACATCCAGCTAGCCGAAAAGGTCGGCTTCGACATCGCCTGGCTCGCCGAGCTCCACTTCTCCCCGGAACGCTCCGTCATCTCCGCCCCCCTCATCGCCGCCGCCGCCATCGCCAACCGCACCAAGAAAATCAAAATCGGCACCGCCGTCAGCGTCCTCCCCCTCAACAACCCCGTCCGCATGGCCGAGGACATGGCCACCCTTGACCACGTCACCAACGGGCGGTTCGAGCTGGGCATCGGACGCAGCGGCGCCCCACGAGGGTACGTCGGCTACGGCATCCCCTACCCCGAAAGCCGCCCCCGATTTCGCGAGTGCCTGGAAGTGATAAAGAAAGCCTGGACTGAGGAGCGGTTCTCCTACCACGGCCAGTTCTACAACTATGACAACGTCTGCGTCATCCCCAAACCCCTCCAGAAGCCCCACCCCGCCATCCGAAACGCCGCCTCCTCCGCCGGCTCCTTCCCCTTCTCCGGCCAGATGGGCTTTCCCATCTTCATCGGCCTCCGAGGCGTCCTCGACTCCGCCAAGGAGCGCGTCGACAGCTACAAAGACGCCTGGCGAAAGGCTGGCCACTCAGGCCAGCCCAACATCTGCATCCGCGTTCCCACCTATGTGGCCGACACCACCGAAAAAGCCCACCGTGAGGCCGAGCCCAGCGCCATGAACTGGTATAAAAACCTGGTCCCCACCCTGGGCGAACCCCTCCCCGGCCTCTCCGACGAGGAAAACGCCGACCGCGCCGCCCGCTCCAAACGCTTCCAGTCCATGAGCTACGACGAGTTCCTAGAGACCGATTCCGCCTTCGGCTCCCCTGAAGCCGTCGCCGACCGTCTGCAAGAGCTAAAAGAGACCTTCAGTCTCACCGGCGTCATGATGGAGGCCAACTTCGGCGGCATGATCCCCAAAGACAAAGTCCAGCGCTCCCTAACTCTCTTCGCCGAAAAAGTCGCACCACGGTTGAAGTGATGCTCTGTCATTCTGAGCGAAGTCGGTACTCCGACGAAGTCGAAGAATCTGTTATGACTGCTGCCCAGTCTGGCGAACCGAGTTACTCTCCATTGTCAAGAATCTCCTTTCTCTGGATGATGGCTATTACCAGTCCAGGTTCTACGTGCGCTGAAAGGATTGACCGCCATCGAGAAAATCCCTTCTCCCTTGATGGGAGAAGGCGAAGGATGAGGGTGAAACACTGGCACCACAATCCTTTATCACTACTGCCTTCCACGCTACGAATTCTCCCTTTCCCCACTTCCTGCAGGGGAGGGGAAGAGGATGAGGGCCATTCCCCCAGAAGGAGCCCCCTATGGAACTAGGCCTCTTCTTTGACCTCCCGCCCCGCGACGGCGACTCCCACGCCCCCACCTTCGCCGAAGCCCTCCGCCACGTGGACATTGCCGAGTCCTGCGGCCTCGACAGCGTCTGGATCGCCGAGCGCCACTTCCAGCCCAACCGCTCCCTCTGCTCCGCACCTATGGTCCTGGCCGCCGCCGTGGCCGGCCGCACCAAACGCATAAAAATCGGCACCGCCGTCAACGTCCTCCCCCTCTACAACCCCGTCCGCCTCGCTGAAGAAGTCGCCACCCTGGACAACCTCTGCCAGGGCCGCTTCGAATTCGGCGTCGGGCGTAGCAGCGGCGAGGGCGCCTACAAAGGCTTCAAAGTCCCCTATATGGAAAGCCAGCATCGCTTCGACGAGTGCCTGGACGTGCTCATCAAGGCCATGACCACCGACCGCCTCACCCACAAGGGCGCCTTCTACGCCTTCGACAACATCGCCGTCGTTCCCAGGCCCCTGCAGAAGCCCCATCCGCCCATGCGCATCGCCGTCACCTCGCCAGCCTCCTTCGCTTGGGCCGGCCAGCGGGGCCTTCCTATCTTCCTCGGCCTCAACGCTCCCTCCGCTGTCCTCAAACCTCGCATCGAGTCCTACAAGCAGGCATGGCACGACGCCCAGCGCCCCGGCGCGCCTGACGTCTGCCTCCGCCTCCCAGTCCACGTTGCCCCCACCACGCAAGCCGCCCTGGACGAGCCCAAAGACAGCGCCATGAACTTCTACACCAAAATCATGCCCGCGCAGAACACGCCCATCGCCGGCCTATCCGACGAGGAGAACCTCCAGCGCGTCGCCCGCGCCGACAAGCACCGCGCCATGACCTACGACGACGTGCTGCGAAATCACCTAGTCGCGGGCACGCCGGAAGGCGTGGCGGACCGCCTCCTCGCCCTCAAAGAAGAACTAAGCCTCAGCAGCGCCATCGCCGACGTAAACTTCGGCGGTATGATCCCCGGCCCAGCCCTGGACCGCTCCTTCCGCCTCCTGGCTGAACACGTCACCCCAAAACTTAAGTAAGGAGTTGGGGATGCCTCCTCAGGTTCTCCCCCTTTTCCTCGTGAGGAAAAGGGGGAGTTAGAGGGGGAATTTGGTGTAATTTTTATCTTCCCCTTCTTCCAGCAGGAAGAAGGGGCCAGGGGATGAAGGTATCCCGCTTAAAGATAAGGGTGGCTTAATATAAACCAGGACCCGCGAAAGGGCTACTTCCTCGGCCCCACCAGCGACGACAACTCCAGCACCCTCATCACATCTCCCCTCGACACCATCCCCACCGGCTTCCCGTTCTCCAGCACCGGCAGCTGATGGAACTCCCCCGCGCTCATCTTCTGCATCGCCGCCTCCAGAGGGTCATCAGGGCTGACGAACGCAATGTTCGGCGGCCTCACCATAATCTCAGTCACATACTTGCTATGCCGTTCCTCCGGCGGAACCAGCGCCACGTCCGCTGCGCTCACCAGCCCGTGTACCGTATCCCCCAGCACCACCAGGTACGTCCGCTCGAAACCCCTGGCCATATACTCGTCTACCAGCCGCTGCACCGATATCCCCGGCGGCGCCGACGGGTACCCCGACCGCATGGCATCCCGCACCCTGCGGCCCGAAAGGTGCGCCCGCACCGCCTCCTGCCGCCGTGTCGAAGACGCGGCGGACATCAGGAACCAGCCAATTAGCACCAGCCACAGCCCGCTCCAGGAGTCCCAGATAAACGCCAGGCCCAGGCCCCCTGCCATCATCAAAAACGCCACCACCATCCCGGAACGGGACGCCACCCGCGTCGCCCGGCTAACGCTGCCGGTGGCCCGCCACACCGCCGCCTTCAACACCCGACCGCCGTCCATTGGGTATCCCGGAATCAGGTTGAACACTCCTAGCGCCAGGTTAATAAAACTCAGATACGCGCTTAAGGCATGCACATAGTCATTGACGCCCTCCGTCTGCCAGGCCAGCAGGTAGAACACACCGCCCAGGAAAAAGCTGGACAGCGGCCCCACAAAGGCAATCCAGAACTCCTCCCCGGGTTTGTGCGCCTCCTCCTCTATCTCCGACACCCCGCCGAGAATAAAGAGCGTGATGCCCCGAACCTTATGCCCTCGTACCATGGCCAGAATGGAATGGCTCAGCTCGTGGAATAGGACGGAGCTAAAAAGAAGGATGCTTCCAAGAATTCCTAGACCCCAGCGGACGTTCACTCCCCAATCCGGGTAGTCCGTCTTGAATTCTGTATTGGCCAAAGACCACGCTACAAGAATAAAGATCAACACCCATGAGAAGTGGATCTTTATATCGATGCCGAAAATTCGGCCTATTACAATAGTTCCGCCCATTTGCCCTCGGTTGCGAAAGTGATCTGCCTGACTACTTCAATGTTAACACTCGACGGTTGTGCCTGAACAGAAAGATTTCTATATGCGGCTGCTCAGGCCGCAAGGCCGTGGACACTGGTTCTTTAACGGGCCCTTCAGGAAAGGCAGGTATGGTTAATAAGCAGCCGTAAAACTGTCCGCTATGCCCAAGGTTGAAATATTCTTATAAAATTTTAATCCTGTGCGCCATTTCTTATGTCCACTGCATAGCCATGTCCCTTATTTATACCCCTCCGGGTGGCATTTCAGCTCAATAGTATTCCCATCAGGGTCCTTGATATACAGCGACACGCCCCAGCCCTGGGCGCCCCACCGCCGCCCCGGCGTCCCCGTTACCTCTACGCCCTTCTCTTTAAGCCCAGCTGCCAGCCCCTCCAGGTCTGTGGGTTCGATGACCAGGCAGAAGTGGTCGACGTTCTGTCCGCGTCGAGGCTCCTTGCTCCGCACTATGTCGATGACCGACGTGGCCGACAGCCGCACCGACGGAAATGGCGCCTCCCCACGCCGGTATTCCTCCACCCGCAGCGCTTCTAAGCCCAGCACGTCCTGGAAAAACCTTAAAGACCGGTCCACGTCCCGCACGCTTAATACCAGGTGGTCAAAGCCTTTTACCTTCATGATAGCCTCCATTTCGTCTCTATTTAGCTAATTTTCTTAAAATAAGATAAGAATTTTCATAAAAAACTATTGACACTTCTAAATTTTATGTTATCTTATCAACCTAGATAACACTATCCAAATGGATTAGTCCAATTGATAGTGCGCAGGGCGGGAGAGTCCAATAGGCCCTGCAGGAAGGGAGGCAGCTTTCAAGGGTTTATCTCGTCTCGCCCATTCAACCCCTTTTGCACGCGGATTACTAGCATTTTCTATTACTTTTAAGACAGGGGGGTGATCATTAGCACATGATGACCACATCTATACGGTTAATTAGTGACGGGACAATGAAGCGGGACGGCGGCTGTATGTTCGGACAGGTCCCTAAAGCGGTCTGGGAAAATAGAATCGTCACAGACCGCAGAAACCGCATGACTCTGAATCTCAACTGCCTCCTGATTCAGCTCGCCGGCAAGAATATTCTGGTGGATACGGGAATAGGTTCCAAAGAGGTGGAGGGCCTTAGGGACGAGTACGGCCTGGGCCCCAGCCGTCTGGTCAAAAGCCTCAAAGCCCTGGGCGTGTCGCCGAATCAGATCGATATCGTTATACTTACTCATCTTCATTTTGAGCACACCGGCGGCTGCACCAAGCTCGACAGGACCGGCGACCTCATTCCCACCTTTCCCAGGGCCACCCACTTCATGCAGCGCAAGTGCTGGGAAGAGGCCCAGCAGCCCAACGAGCGTTTCCAGAGCGTATACTTCGAGGACGATTTCCTTCCCATCGAGGAGTCCGGCAAACTTCAGCTTCTGGACGGCGACGAGGAGATCCTCCCCGGCCTCTCCGTCATCGTCACAAATGGCCCCTCCAAGGGCCATCAGATCGTAGTGACCAACCACGGCGGCGAAAAGGTAGCCTTCCTGGGCGATCTGGTCCCCACCGCCCACCACCTGGACCTGGCGGCCATTCCAGCCCTGGACCATTCTCCGGAAGACTCCCTGCAGCAAAAGCGGGAAATCCTGCACCAGGCGGAAAGGGACGGCTGGCTCCTGGTCTTTTCCCACGGCATGGACCGCAAAGCCGGATACCTGGAGCGATACGACCAGTTGACCCGCCTCCGCCCCATCGACCTCTAGACTCCGCACAGACCTAATCAGAAGCCCCCCAAGAAATCAGGGGGCTTCTTTTATTTTGTCACCTCGCCCACGACCCATTCCCCCTCCTCCGCCGCCATCCGCGCCTGCGTTATCCTATTACCCAGCGCCGACTCACTCTCTGTCCTTACCCTCAGATAATGGTCCGTAAGTCCCTCGTACCAGCCCTTCTTCTTGCGCATCTCCCACAACACCGGCCGCACCTCTCCTACCGCACCCCTGCGGAAGGCCGACGCCTTGTCCCGCGCCAGGGCCAGCATCCTTCCCATCCTCTCCGCCTTCGCCGGGGCGGACACCTGCCCCCGCATATGCGCCGCGCTGGTCCCGCCCCGGACCGAGTATTCAAAAACATGCAAGCCGGCAAAAGGCATCTTCTCGCAGAAGGCCAAGCTCTCCTCAAACTCAGCGTCGCTCTCCCCCGGGAACCCGACGATGACGTCCGCCGTCACCGACGCCTGCGGCGCGGCCCGTCTTATCTCCTCTACGGCAAAAGCATACTCCCCTGACGTATATCGGCGTCGCATCCTCCCCAGCACACCGTCGCTGCCGCTTTGCAGGGGCATGTGGAAATGCGGGCACAGCCGGCTGTCCCGCCACAGGCCCAGCAGGCCCGGCGTTACCTCCTGCGGCTGCAAAGACGAAACTCGCAGCCGCTCTATCCCCGTCCTCTCTAATATCAGCCCAATCATAGATTCCAGGCTTGCGCCCTCTAAATCAAACCCGTAGGATCCCAGCTGCGTCCCCGTCAGCACCACCTCCCTGTACCCCTCCGACACGCATCGCTCCACCTGTCGCACCAGTTCCTCCACAGGCACGCTGCGCTCGCGGCCCCGCACCCTGGGCACAATGCAGTAGGCGCAGACCTGATTGCACCCCTCCTGTATTTTTATGAACGCGCGAGTCCTCCCTGACACGCCCGGCCCCAGTCCGGGCTCTTCATCCATGGCGCAGGGCGTCTCGGCCTGCCCCCGGGCCGACAGGGTCAATACCACCAGCCCCGGTTTCTGGAAGTTCGTGACTACTAGCCCCACACCGGTTATCGACGCCAGTTCTTGCGGCGCTCGCTGGGCATAACAGCCCGTCGCCACCACTACGGCCCCCGGGTTGCTTCGATGGGCGTTCCGCAGCGCCTGCCGCGCCTTGGCGTCCGCCTCGTGGGTCACGGTGCAAGAGTTGAGAACAAACACGTCCGGCCCCTCATCCGGCTCCACCAGCCGGTACCCCGCCTGGACAAACTGCCGCGCTATCTCGTCGCTGTCCGACTTGTTCAGCTTGCAGCCGTGGGTGACTATTGCCACCGTGCCGCCCTTATTCCCCAGACCCTCAATGATAGATAATGGCTCCATAGGTGCTATTATAGGCGCCGCCGCAAAACACCCTCAACGCAGGACTGCCCTATGCGTATTCACGACATCTCCCTTCCTCTATCGCCTGACACACCCATCTACCCGGGAGACCCGCCCTTTCGCCTGCGATTCCACCAGCGATTGGAGAAGGGCCATCCCTACACCTTGAGCAGCATCTTCATGTCGAGCCATACCGGCACGCACATCGACGCCCCCAGCCACTTCATCCAGGACGCCGGCTCCGTCGAAACCTTGCCCCTGAATGCGCTCATCGGGCCAGCTTATGTATGCCGTGTCGGCCCCGGCCCCATATCCAGCGCCACATTGGAGTCCCTAGGCATACCTCAAGCGACCCAGCGCCTCCTCCTCCGAACTCGTTTGTCAGGCTGGGGATCATCAACAGAAAGCGAGTCGGGGCTTCTAGCCGACGCCGCCCAATGGCTCGTCGAGCGCGGCGTCAATCTGGTCGGCATCGACCAGCTATCCATCGAAGGCTCCTCGGCCGGCGACCGGGGCTATCCAGCGCATCATCTTTTGCTCGGCGCTGGCATTGTTATCCTTGAGGGCCTGGACCTGTCCTCCGCGCCTTTGGGCCTTCGCACCCTCTACTGCTTGCCGCTCAAAATCTTAAAAGCGGAGGGCGCGCCCGCCCGGGCCGTCCTGGTTTAAGAGTGATTTGCGCCAGCTTTGTAGGTAAACCGCTTACTTTGCTGCGACCGCTATTTATACGCCACGCCCTGCCATGTATAATAGCCTTTAATATTCATAGCCCCTCCAAGGTGCCTGGGGCTCTGGGGTGGTGGAAAAAAAGGCGGAGGTTCCCTAGTGTCTAGATTCAAAAAAGTAGTCCTTGTCCAGCCCAGGTCGCCAGGGGGCAACTTCGAGTACGTAGCCATACCCAGGCAGGGCATGTTATTTCTCTCCGGCGCCCTGCAGCAGTGGCAAGGCCCCAACCTCTATGAGCGCATGATCTGGTTCGAGGACCGCAGCGGCAAAATCGACCCACAGAAAGACCTGGAGGACGCCGATGTCCTCCTCATATCCGCCCTCATCAATGAGGCCCCCAGGGCCTACGAGATCGCTCGCGAGGCTAAAGAGCGCCACCCCAAAATCGTCACCATCGGCGGCGGCCCCCACATGAGCCCACTGGCCGACGAGGCCATTCGCGAAGGCGGCTTCGATGTCATTGTCCAGCGCGAGGGCGAGGATATCATAGGCCAGCTCTGCGATGTGCTGCTGGCCTACAAAGGTCAAAACCGCCTCCAAGAGCTCAAGAAGATACCCGGCATCGCCTTCATGGAGAACGGCGGGCTGGTCCAGACCACCCGGCGCGGCCTGGTGGAACCGGACTTCGTCGAACTTCCGGACTTCTATTCCATCAAAGACCTCACCCCCTCAAAGCCCCTCATGGGCGGTGTCATGGAGACCGTCCGAGGCTGCACCGAGAAGTGCAGCTATTGTCAGGTCATTCAGCAATTCCTCGGCTATCGGATGGTCAAGCGGGAGACGGAACTCAAGCGCCTGGCCCAGCTAAGCCAGATGGCCGCCGACGGCCTCATCGCCACCAACCGCGACGGTCGTTTCAGCATCTTTGTATCCGATGACTTGCACCCGCCGCCTCTTCGCGCCGTCAAGTACCGCAACGAGCGCCTGGAGCGCATCAAGGCCTGGAAGGGCCACACCGACGACATGTACCTCATCTGCCAGACCAGGGCGGAGATAGGGCAGGACCCTGAGCTGGCTGATGCCCTTCGTAACATCAACATGGAAATGCTCTATGTCGGCGTCGAGTCCTCCAACGCCGACAACCTCAAGGCGGTCAACAAGCGCCAGGACCCGGGCCAGATGCATAAAGGCCTCACCAAGCTCAACGAGCTTGGCTTTGCCATTGTCGCCATGACCATCATCGGCCTCCCCTACGACACCGAGGAAGGCATCATGGAGATGGCGGACTGGGTCACCCAGGTCAGCAAGTACCAGACCGCGAACCTCCTCACGCCTCTGCCCGCCACCTCCAACTGGGAAGGCCTGGTCCCCCTGGACGCCAACGGCGATGTGCTTCAGGAAGGTGAAATGCGCCCCTACCACCTCTACACCGGACGCCAGTTCGTCCATCAAGACCCGCGATGGGGCATGGAGGAATCTCGCCGCCTCTTCAACCGCTACCACGCCAAGCTAAACCCGGTCGATAACCTCTACGCCCGCCTATTCCGCGTGGTGGAGAGGTATCGCATCAGATTGACTAACACAGGCCAGGAGATCTCTGAGTCCCTAGCCTATAAAAAGCGCGACCTGGCGGCGGTCAAGAAAGAGATCGCCGAGTCCATCTCCAGTCGCGTCAACAACCTGGGAAGCACCCTGAAAGACCGCTTGGACACCTCCGCCAAGCTCCTAGGCAAGAACTCCCTCCGCGTCTTGCCTCCCAGGCCTGAAGCTGGCCCGTAGATTTCGCCTAAAACTCTGGCAATAGCGCCGTCCAACAGGTAAAATCTACCGAGTATTATGTCGCCTTGCGATATTGCCATCAGCCAATCTGTTTGGAGGCCCTAACTGACTACCCGCGTTTTTATTACAGGCATAGGCGTTATCAGCCCTCTGGGGCTTAACGCCTCCTCCACCTGGGAGGCCCTCAAAAGCGGATGCTCCGGCGTCGATCTTATCCAGTCCTTCGACACTACTAACTTCGAGACCCGTATCGCCGCCGAGGTCAAGGGCTTCGACCCTGTCGCCCACCTCGGCCCCAAAGAGGCCCGCCGCACAGACCGCTTTGCCCAGTTCGCCGTCGCCGCCTGCAAAGAGGCTATGGCCCAGGCGCAGCTTGACGTCTCCAAGGTCGACCGCTACCGCGTCGCCGTCCTTGTGGGCAGCGGCATCGGCGGCCTCCTCACCATCTCTCAGCAGCACGCCAACCTCCTGGAAAAAGGCCCCAATCGGGTTTCCCCCTTCCTCATTCCCATGATGCTGGGTGACATGGCCTCAGCCCAGATATCCATGCTCAGCGGCGCCCTGGGTCCTAATTTCTGCGCCGTCTCCTCCTGCTCCAGCGGCGCCGACGCCATCGGCAACGCCCTCAAGCTCATCCGCGCTGGCGAAGCCGACATCGTCCTCGCTGGCGGTAGCGAGGCCCCCATCTGTCCCATCGCGGTCGCCGGGTTCGGCGCCATGAAAGCCCTCTCCCGACGCAACGACGACCCCCAGAAGGCCAGCCGGCCCTTCGACGCCACGCGCGACGGCTTCGTCATGGGCGAAGGCTCCGCCATCCTGGTCCTGGAAAGCCACGAGAGCGTCATCCGGCGCGGCATCCAGCCTCTAGCCGAGTTGGCGGGCTACGGCTCCACCTCCGACGCCTTCCATGTCACCGAGCCTGCCCCGGAGGGTGAGAGCGCCGCCAAGGCCGTCAAGCGCACCCTTAAAAACGCCGGCCTTGAACCCGCCGATATCGACTACATCAACGCCCACGGCACCTCCACCCCTCTGAACGACAAGCTGGAGACCAAGGCTCTCAAACTAGCCCTGGGCGAAATCGCCTATAAGATTCCCGTCAGCTCCACAAAATCGATGACCGGCCACCTTCTGGGCGCAGGCGGCGCCGTCGAGGCCGCCATGTGCGTCCTGGCCCTCCGAGAAGGCGTTGTCCCGCCCACCATAAACCACGAAAACCCCGACCCAGAATGCGACCTGGACATAGTCCCCAACGCTGCGCGAAAAAAGGACCTCCAAGCCGTCCTCAGCACCTCCTTCGGCTTCGGCGGCCACAACTCCGTCCTCGCCTTCACCCGCGCCAACGGCGCCTAGTTTGGCGGTCTCTGCCGCTCCTGGGTTCCCTCCTGCCTCCTATCCTGCTAAAGTCATCTTATGCAGAAAACCTGGAAGCTCCGCGCCCTGTGCCCTGAAGGCCTCGCCGCCTCCCTCAACCTCCCTCCCATCGTCGCCCAGGTCCTCTACAATCGAAATCTCGCCTCATCGGAACTGGCCCGCGCCTTCACCTCCCACGCCCCCGCCCAGCTTCACGACCCCTTCCTCCTCCCCGGCATAGAGCGTGCCGTCGAAAGGCTGGCGCAGGCTATCCAGCGCCGCGAGACCATCGGCATCTTTGGCGACTTCGATGTCGACGGCGTCACCGCCACCACCCTCCTTACCCAAGCGCTGGAACCCCTTGGCGTCCGTGTCGCTCCCTACATTCCCCATCGTGTAACGGAAGGCCACGGCCTTAATAGCGAGGCTGTATCGGCCATGAAAAAGTCCGGCGTCTCCCTCCTCGTCACCGTGGACTGCGGCATCTCTTCATATGACGAGGTAGTCCAGGCCGTCGATTCAGGCATGGACGTTATCATCACCGACCACCACATGCCGCCTCCCACCCTTCCTCCCGCCCTTGCCCTGGTGGACCCTAAAGTCCCCGGCTCTACCTACCCCTTCGTAGAGCTTACCGGCGCCGGCCTTGCTCTAAAACTAATCCAGGGCCTCTATCAGTCCCTGGATAAGCCCCTACCTCCCAGCCTCATAGCCCTGGCCGCCCTGGGCACCGTGGCCGACCTGGCGCCCCTTCTCGATGAGAACCGCGCCATCGTCAAGGCAGGCCTGGTCGAGCTTCGCAAGACCAACAACCTGGGACTCCAGGCCCTCTATAAACGCGCCGGCCTCCGCCCCCAAACCCTCAGCGCCGAATCCATCGCCTTCGGCATCGCCCCCCGCCTTAACGCCTCGGGCCGGGTTAAGCACGCCGAGGCCAGCTTCAACCTGCTCAACAGCCGCACCGAATCTGAAGCTGAAGCCTTGGCCCAGGAGATCGAGCAGTACAACTACAACCGCCGCAAGGCCACCGACGACGCCTACGCCCTGGCCCTCGCCAAAGCCCCCGCTGACCTGCCGCCCATCATCCTGATGGTCGATGAGTCCTTCTCGCCAGGCATCAACGGCCTGGTAGCGAGTCGCCTTGCCGAAGAATTCTACCGGCCCGCGATAGTCATGTCCCCGGACGAAGGTCTCCTTCGGGCCAGCGGACGCAGCATCCCGGACTTTGATCTCGTCAAAGCGCTTTACCAGTGCCAGGACCTGTTCAGCCGGGTCGGCGGCCATCCCATGGCGGCGGGCTTCGTCATGGAACATGGAAACCTGCCAGCCCTGGAAGAGCGTCTTTTAGCCGCCGCCCACGCCCAGCTAAAAGACCTGGACCTCACGCCCACCCTTTGGGTCGACGCCGAAGCCCCGCCCCATAAGCTCATGGGCGATTGCTACCGGCTCCTGACCACCCTGGAACCCTTCGGCGCAGGCAACAGGGAGCCTCTATTTCTCGCGCGAGGCCTGCGCATCGACCGCAGCCGCGCCATGGGCAGCCAGGACCAGCACCTTCGATTTAAGCTCCACGACGGCCGCGCCACCTGGGACGCCATCGCCTTTCGCCAGGGCAACGGCAGGCTCCCCGAGACCCAACGCATCGACGCCGTCTACTGCCTCAAAACCGACGTGTGGGACGGGCGCCAGCTATTAGCTATGCGTCTGGTGGACTTCCGGCCCAGCCAGTCCCCTTAGGAAGTCGCCCCCGGTCTCTCGGTCACAGGCGCAGGCGTCGGCGACTCCGGCGCCGCGGGGCGCCTCACCGGCGGCTTCACCAATCGAGCCTTGGATATCAGCAGCGTAATCGTAATAATCATCGTTATCAACGATATTATCTGCGCCTCATCCAGCCCTACCACCCATATCCGGTCCTCTCGAATGAAGCTGATGAAGAACCGGCCCAGCGAGTACAGCGCCAGGAACAGCACAAAGGTCATACCGTGCGGCAGCAACCGCTTGCGGAAGAACCAGAGGATTCCAAAAATCGCCACGTCCCATATCATCTCGTACACCACCGCTGGATGCGACGGCGCCAGCGACAAATGGCTTGCCCCCAGGTCAACGTAAAGCTGCTGCGTCTGGGGGTGCGTGTATACAAATCCCCATGGTACGCTGGTGACCTGGGCAATATGCTCGCCGTTAATGATGTCTCCGATACGGCCCACTGCCATCGCTAGAATTAGAGCCGGCGCTGTCAGGTCCGCCATCCGGCCTATCGAAGGCAGTTGCACCTTTTGCAGGCGTCCCAGCCAGAAGAGCCCCTTGTTCCAAAAATTAATCACTCCGTCCTTGTTGCGAAGCAGAAGGTAAAGCGAACCGCCTATAAAGCCTCCTAGCACGGCGCCCAGAATGGCGATGCCGCCTTCCCACACGTAGAAAATGCTGATGGGATCGTGTTTGTAGCTGCGAGACCAGAAGTCAATGACGTGTACGATTCTCGCGCCGATAACGCCGCCCAAAATCGCCCAGATAGCTATCGAATAGACTGTGTCAGGCTCAATCTCTTCCTTCTTCGACCAGTGCGCCGTCAGCGCCACCGCCAGAGCGACACCGATAAAGGTAAAGAAGCCATGCCAGGTTAGAACAAACCCGCCTGCGTCCACCAGGTCGGGGTCCATCCCTATGCGTATTACACTCAAGATACCAGGCACTATATCCAGCATTAGTTCCTCTCTCGCTAGGAGTAGTCCCTCAAGACTATCAGCTATAAATATTACGTTTGCTAGTCTATGTGGGGTTCACGGGAGCGTCAAGACGGGCGATTTTGCCACCGTAGTCAGACTGTACGCCCTCAATCCCATGCCCCGCAGCTTGTCAGCCATACGGCGCGCCGCTATCCGGTTATCGACCAGCGAAAACAGCGCCGGCCCCGACCCGGACAGGCTCACCGTCCCCGCCCCGGCCTCTTCCATCCCCCTCATGACCGCGTCCAGGCCTGGAAACGCGTCAAAAGCCACCTGCTCAAAGACGTTAAATATCAGATGCGGGGAGAAGCGTCCCCTGCCCAGGGCGTCGGCAAAGGAGCGCGTCGCGTGCCCGTCCGTATAGGCGCTGGGCTTGAGCATAGAGTACAACCGGCCTGTCTTCCCCTGAATCGAAATCTCAGGGCACACCATTACCAGCGCCTGCTCCTCCAGGCTCGGAAGCGGCGTCAGAACCTCTCCCCGTCCCTCCCCCAGGGCCGCCCCACCCTTCACAAAAAACGGCACGTCGGAGCCTATAGATGCGGCGATTTCACAAAGCTGCTCCTCGATAAGACCCAGGCCCCACAGCCTGTTCAGCGCCACCAGCGCCGCCGCCGCGTCCGAGCTTCCTCCCCCCAGCCCCATCGCCTCCGGTATCCGTTTCTCGATAAATATCTTCGCGCCCTTTTTATAACCTGCCTTCTCTTTCAATGCCAGCGCAGACTTATAAGCCAGATTCTCCGGCCCCGACAAGTGAGGGACTGAGCAATGGACCGATATTCCCTCCGCCAGCCCAATCTCCATCGCGTCGCTCAGGTCGATGGTATGCAGCACCGTCACGACATCATGGTAGCCGTCCGGGCGGCGCCCCAGCGCCTCCAGGCCCAGATTGACCTTGGCGTAGGCCTCAGCGCGCACCGACGCCCTCCGCGGCGTTAGACCGATACAGGCACGCCCACTCGTCCATCCTCAGCGTCGCCGGCCGCCGCGCAGGATCGATGCCGCACCGCGACAGCAGCCCATCCACCTCTGCCGCCGCCACCTTCAGCCCAATAGCCAGCGAGTTCCGAATCTGCTTCCTCGGTGCCGCAAAGCCTGCATGCGCCAGCTTAAAAAAGGCGTTGGCGTTATCCACCTCCACCGCCGGTTCCGCCAGAATGTCTATCCTCAGCACCGACGACGTAACCTCCGGCGGAGGGTTAAAGGCCTCGGGCGGCACGTGGCAGACCAGCCTGGGCGCGCCATAAAACTGCATCGCCACCGACAGCATGGACATCTCACCCGGCTCCGCGACGATAGCCTCCGCCACCTCCTTCTGCACCATGACGACCATAAGCAAAGGCTTGTGTTCCGCCTCCAAAAATCGACGGAGGATAGGGTTAGCGGCATAGTACGGCAGGTTGGCGACAACCTTATACGCCTGCCCTCGCGGCGCTAACGACTCCAAGTCCACAGACCGGGCGTCGGCCTGCAATACTGCTAGATTAGGCGGGTTGCCAAGGCGCTGGCTCAACGACGCCGACAGCTCCGCATCCACCTCCACCGCCGCCACACGCCCCGCCCTCGACACCAGCTCGCGAGTCAGCACGCCGCGCCCCGGCCCCACCTCCACCACCCAGTCCTCCGGCGAAAGCTCGGCGGCTTCGATAATTCGACTCAAAACGCCTTGGTCTGTTAGAAAGTGCTGGCCGTAAGGTCGTCTGGGCATGTTAAACGTGAAGCGTGGTGCGCATTAGGCCAACGGTTGCGGGTAGATGAGGCCGTGCACCCGCCTTTGACAGCGGCCAATGAACATATCCCGCCGGAAAAGCTCCGGCCAGGCAACCCCACGGCACCCGAAGAATTCTGCTTACCGTTGCTTCCTTCCGGACCTGGCGGGGTTCACAGGTCTCCGCCGCGTGGGACCCAGCCCTCAACACTTTTTCGACAGGACCTAGGTCCATCAGCCGAGCCTGGGGACGGGATTCAGCCCCGCTATAGCGGATTGCGGGTACAGGGCACCGCTAGCTCCCCGCCTAGCACAGCCTCAAACTCCATCTTAGGCCCACCGCCGCACACTGTCAAACGGAAAAGCAACGTTGTCCATGCCTGCGCCCAATGTTAGAATCGGCTAAACGGAGGCCCCGTGAAAGTCGAAAAAAAAGTCCGTAAAGCCGTTATACCCGCCGGCGGCGTGGGCACCCGATTCCTCCCCACGTCCAAGGCCATCCCCAAGGAGCTTCTCCCCCTCTTCGACAAACCCCTTATCCTCTACGCCGTCGAAGAAGCCGTAGCCTCCGGCATTAATCACATCATCCTGGTCACGTCCCCCGGCAAGGAAGCCCTTCAGAGATTCTTTGAGCCTGACTCTGCCCTGGAGTCCTTCCTGGAACAAAAAGGCCAGGCAAAGCTCCTGGAAACCGTGCGCCGAATCACCTCCATGGCCCGCTTTTCCTACGCCGAGCAGAAAGACCCCCTGGGCCTCGGCCACGCCGTCCTCATGGCCAAAGACGCCGTTGGGGAAGAACCCTTCGCCGTCATGCTCCCCGACGACGTTATCCAGGACAAAAAGCCCGCCCTCGCCAGCATGATAGATATCTTCCAAAAGCGAAACGGCGGCGTCATCGCCGTCGAAGAAGTCCCTCTGGAAAACGTCAGCGCCTACGGCGTTATCAAGCCGCGGCCCCTCGGCGAGCGCGTCTATCAAGTCGATGGCCTGGTAGAAAAACCTCCCCAGAACAAGGCCCCCTCCAACCTCGCCATCGTGGGCCGCTACGTCCTCCCCGCCGAGGTCTTCGATTGCCTGGAGCGCACCAAGCCCGGCGCCAAGGGCGAAATCCAGCTCACCGACGGCCTCGCCCTCCTCATGGAGACCCACCCTCTCTTCGCCTACCGGTTCCCCGGCGCCCGCCACGACGGCGGCAACCCTCTAGGTCTCCTTAAAGCTTCCCTGGCCGAAGCCCTCGCCCGCGAAGACGCCCGCCCCGCCATCCTCGACACCATCAAACGCCTCACCTCCTGATAGACTCGCCGTCTTCCAGGAGGAGGCGGATTCCCAGCCCTTCTTCTGCTATCATAATCGCCGACTTAACCCATTGAACCCTAGGGAGGCCCTTCATGCCATCAATTAAAGAGTCCATCCTGCAAGGCACCGACGAAGTCGAAAAAGAGATATTCAAAGTCCTCGACGGCATGGACTATTGCCTGGACTGGAAGCCCGACGCCAGGGAGTGGTCCGCCCGCGAGGTTCTGTGGCATATCCTGGAAGACCCCGAAGGCGGCATCCCCAACAACATCGACGCCATGATTAAAGGCTCTCTCCCCGAGCTCACCATCATCGCCGACGAGACCCACATCAACGCCCAGCGTCAGGCCATGGATTTAAACGACATCCGCGAGGAGCTTAAAAAGTTCTTCGCTCGAGCGCGCGAGGTGGTGGGCGCCGCCACCGACGGCCAGATCCGTGAGGTCACTACCTCCTGCTGGTTCCCTCTCCGCAACCACCGCGAGGACCGCTCCGCCCAAAACCTGCTAGAAGGCCTCTATCTCCGCCATTGGCGAAGTCATACTCAGCAACTCAAAGATTTGAGGAAGAGTCTGGGGATGGACTAATTATAAATTTACAGTCTTAACCTCGTTACTGGCAATAATTCCTTTAATTGGCATACTTATGTAAGTATGCCAATTATGCTATATTGTGGTCATTATGAAGACTATGACAAAGTTGGGCAGAAACGGTAGATTCGTCATACCTTCTTCCCACCGTAAAGCCTTAGGCCTTGAAGAAGGTGACGACCTTATTGTCATCCTTGAAGACAAGGAGATTCGCGTTTTTACAGTCGAGCAAGGCATCAAGAAAGCCCAAGAAATAGTGCGACGTCGCGTGCCGGCAGGCCGAATGCTCTCAGAAGAATTGATTCGTGAGCGAAGAGAAGAAGCCAAGCGAGAGTGAAGTCGTTCTGGACTCATCCGCCCTCTTAGCCTTAATTAACGATGAGCCAGGGGCGGAGAGAGTTAAAACTGTAGTGAGACGGTCTGCCATTAGCTCCGTGAACCTTTCGGAGGTTGTGGCAAAACTCTGCCAGGACAACTTTTCAGCTATCGAGATTAAGGGATTGCTGGAAAATCTGCCATTCCAAATTATCGATTTTACGGCGGAACAGGCCGTTCAGGCCGGGCTTCTACAGCCTGACACCAAATTCGCGGGTCTATCCCTTGGAGACAGGGCTTGTTTAGTTCTAGCTAGGCAGTTGGCCTTGCCAGCCATGACGACAGATAGAAATTGGGCCAGGTTGTCTCTCGGGATACATATCCTGATGGTTCGGTAGCAAAACTTGTTGGGGAAGCCGGGGCTGGAACCCCAAGTCACCCGCGGTTGGGTCGTCCCCGAGCCTGGAAGGCTAGGACTAGAAGGCGGCCCCCATAAAAGACGGCAAACGACCAGATGTAGGTCTGGGCCATAAAATCGATTCCCGCAAAACCTGATAGAAAAAGAGCAAAGGCGGCTAGCACGGCTGCGCCAACCGCAATCCCCGCCTCTTTCCGAAGAAGAAGTACTGCATCTCGTGTGATTATGATAGGCATAGATATCCCTCTCATCCAAAGTGGTGGGGAAGCCGGGACTTGAACCCGGACGTCTTTCGACACAAGGTCCTAAGCCTTGCGCGTCTGCCGTTCCGCCACTTCCCCCGTCCTAAATAAGCCGCGTGGACTAAAAACTTTGCTGGACTGGTGGCTTGAATGAGATGCAATGGTGACCCGCCCCGGAATCGAACCGAGAACCTAGTGATTAAGAGTCACTTGCTCTGCCAGTTGAGCTAGCGGGCCACGACCAAAAATTATAACACAGGCACGCCCTCCTCTCACCTCCCGTGCGACAGCCTCTCCGCCAGATATTCCGGCAGCCCCGCCCTCCGCATCTTCTCCTGCACCCTCCCGATGTCATACCCCACACGATGCCTCGTGATCACAGCCTCGTCCCCGTCATACATCGCATAGCTGGCCCTCGGGTCACCGTCCCGGGGCTGTCCTACGCTCCCCGGGTTGAAAATAAGCCGCCGCGAGTCCAATCTCACCGATATGTCCTCCATAAAAGGCCCGAACAAGGCCATCCCCTCGCTTTCTGTGCAAACAAACGGCATGTGCGAGTGACCCACCAGACAGTACGACGACTCCATCCTGCCAAACGTATCCAGCGCGGCATATTGGTTCACCAGGTACTCCCACACCGGCTCCTTCAACGTCCCGTGCACCAGCGTGAACCCCTCCTGGCGCTCCACCTCCCTCAATCCCGCCAGAAACTCCTTCTCCTCCTTCTTCAAATGCGACGCCGTCCACAAGACAGCCTGTGCGGCGTAGCTGTTAAACTCCTCCACTCCCGCTCTCCCACACGCCGCGTAATCGTGGTTCCCGCCGATGCATGTCAACTTCAGCCCTCGAAGCAACGCCAGGCACGCCCCTGGGTCCGGCCCATAGCCCACCACGTCCCCCAGGCACCACACCTCCTCAAACCCTCCCCTGGCTCGTGCGTCGGCCAGCACAGCCTCCAAGGCCTCCAGGTTGGCGTGAATATCGGACACTATTAACGCTCTCATCAGGCCTAAATTATAACCGTCAGGCCCCTCTGCGCCGACTGCGATATAATCGCAAGGTATGGCTAATACCGTAAAAGACCTGGGCGAGTTCGCCTTAATCGACCGCCTCCTCGCCGCCATCCACCAGCGACTGGGCGATGTCCAACCCCTCTTCGGCTCCCGCCTTCTAGTTGACGTTGGTGATGACGCCGCCGCCTGGCGCGCCGACAACGTCACCCAGCTCGCCACCACCGACACCATGGTGGAAGGCGTCCACTTCTTCCGCTCTACCACCCCCTGGCGAGACCTGGGCTGGAAGGCCATGGCCTCCAACGTCAGCGACATCGCCGCTATGGGCGGCCTTCCTCTTTATGCCCTTGTCACCCTCGGCATGCCCCCTGACACCTCCGTGTCCGCCATAGACGAACTTTACGCCGGCATGATCGACGCCGCCCAGGAGTACAAGTTCCGAATTATCGGCGGCGACATCGTCCGCTCCCCCACCGCCTTTATCACCGTCGCCCTCACCGGCGCCACCGACGAGCCACCCCTCCTCCGCTCCGCCGCCCACCCCAGCGACCTGGTTGCCACCACCTGCTGGCTGGGATCCTCCGCCGCCGGCCTCCGATTGCTTCAACATCGACAGTCCATCCCCAAGGATATCTTTGACCGACTGGCCGATGCCCATCGCAAGCCTAAAGCCTGCGTCCTCCAAGGCCGCATCCTCGCCAAGCACGGCGTCCGGTGCGCCATGGATGTCAGCGACGGCCTGGTGGACGATCTGTCCAAGCTCTGCAAAGCCAGCGGCGTCTCCGCCCGCATCGACGCCCACAAGCTGCCCATCGATCCAGCCCTTCGTGCCACCTTCCCCCAGGGCTACACCACCCTGGCCCTCGGCGGCGGCGAGGACTATGGCCTTATATTCACCGCGCCGCCCCAGGTCATGGACCGCGTTGTATGCCTCCTCCCGCCTCCCACCTCCATCATCGGTGCCATTACTGCTAACTCTCCAGGAAAAGTTACCGTCGTCGACGCCTCAGGCAAAGACATCACTCCCGCTCACGGCGGCTGGGACCACTACCGCTAGATATTGCGGATACCCCACAGTACGTATGGGTATATGAGTTCTGTCAACTCCCAAGGAAATCCCTTCTCCCCTTGTGGGAGAAGGCGTAGGATGAGGGGTGAAACCCTAATACTACAATACGGACATTACATCCAAGTGAACATTAGTTCTCCTATCCAAATTAGAAACTTATGACCAGAGTTTAAATGTCCAACGACCTTGAACTTACCACTCATAGCCCCGAAGAGACCCAACGCCTGGGCCGCCTTCTGGGCGAGGCCGCCCAACCCGGCGACGTGTTTCTCCTCCTCGGCCCCCTAGGCGCTGGCAAGACCTCCCTGACCCAGGGGATTGCCTGGGGCCTGGGCGTCAAGGAGCACGCCCGCAGCCCCACCTTCGTCCTCATGACCCGCTATAAAGGCCGCCTCACCATCTATCATGTCGACCTCTTCCGCGTCGAAGGCGCTCTTGAGGCCGCCGACCTGGGTCTCGAGGAGTATCTGGGCGGTGACGGCGTCTGCGTCATCGAATGGGCTGACCGCGCCACGGAACTCTTTGAAGACCGCGGTCTGTGGATTGGACTGGACTACGGCAAGACCGACTCCGAGCGCGTGATACGCATGGCTGCCCAAGACTCGCGCCACCAGACCCTCCTCGACGCCATCGCCAACCAGGTGAAAGCCTGAACATGCTCCTAGCCATCGACACCTCTACCCGCTACGCCGGTGTCCTTCTGTGGAAGGACGGCCAACAAATTGCCTCTCGCTCCTGGTATTCGAGGCAGAGCCACACCAAAGAACTCCTGCCCGCCATCGACGGCATCTTGAAGGACGCCGCCCTCAAGCCCGCCGACCTCACCACCATAGCCATTGCCCTCGGCCCCGGCGGCTTCAGCGCCCTGCGAGTCGGCATGTCCGCCGCCAAGGGCTTCTGCCTCGCCCTCGACACACCCCTTATCGGCATCTCGACCCTCGAAATGGAAGCCTGGCCCTACGCCAACCTTGGCCTCCCCGTCTGCCCCATCCTGGACATCGGCCGTGGCGAGGTCGCCTGGGCCATCTACCAATCTTCCGACGCTGCCTGGCGTCAGGCCCGTGAGCCGGAAATCGCCAGCCTCCCAGACTTCTCACGATCCATCCCCCAGGGATCTATCATCTGTGGCGAGGGCATCTCCATCTACGGGGCAGAATTGCGGCAGGCTTTGAGCGAGAAAGCCGTCGTAGTAGAATACCCTGGCCCTAACGTACGGCTGTGGGCGCTGGCAAAACTGGCTTCGGAACGTCTGGCCCAGGACAAAGCCGATGACGCCGCCACCCTCCAGCCCTTTTACCTGCGGCGTCCCACCATAACCAAAGCCAACCCACCTATAAAAGTAAAGTTTGGACTAGACCCTAAAATGCCTGGTGCTCATTGAGGACTGAGGTGCATCGAACGAATCGCTTGCTCCAAGACAATTCCTTCTCCCACAAGGGGAGAAGGCGAAGGATGAGGGGTAAACCCTAGCACTACAAGACACGCACCAGAACCACTTGCCATTATCGTTTCATAGCATAAATGTATTGAGATAATTAGCACCCGCAATCAAAGGAGAGAACGTGAGCAAAGAGATTCAGCGCACCCTTGTCCTAGTAAAGCCCGATGGCGTACAGCGTGGTCTCATCGGTGCCATCATCTCCAGGCTGGAAGCCCGCGGCCTCAAAGCCGTCGGCATGAAGCTGCTGCATATGGACCGCCCCATGGCCGAAAAACACTACGGCGTCCACCGTGAGCGCCCCTTCTTCAAGGGCTTGGTGGAGTTCATCACCTCCGGCCCCCTCGTCGCCATGGTCTGGGAAGGCCCCGACGCCGTCGCCATGACGCGCAACACCATGGGCAAGACCAACCCCCTGGAGGCCGCCCCTGGCACCATCCGTGCCGACCTGGCGGTAGACATAGGCCGCAACCTGGTCCACGGCTCCGATTCGCCCGAGACAGCCAAAAGCGAAATCGCCCTCTTTTTTAAGCCGTCGGAACTGGTGAGCTATCAGCGGGCCACGGAGGCCTGGATTATAGAACCCTGAGCACCTGGGACGCTTTCGACCACACCTGCTCTAGGCCATAGAACTCCCGCTGCTCCGGGCTGAAGATGTGCACTATCACGTTGCCAAAGTCCAGCAGCAGCCACCCCGACTCCGCCGTGCCTTCGTAGTGCTTCAGCCTTACGCCGTCATCCTTCTTCAGCCTCATCTCCATCTCTTCGTGGATGGCGCGGATCTGCCGGTCTGATTCAGCGCTTAGGATGACAAAGTAGTCGGCGAAGACTGATATCTTTGAAATGTCCAGTAGGACAATGTCCTCTGCCTGCACGTCCGACGCGATATCTACCAGCTTGCGGGCGATTTCCGATGGGGTCAGTATAGACTCTCCTCTTACCATCCCTGAATTATAGTCTCGCCTTTAATCTCCAACAACGCATAAGGCTATGCTAACAGGTATAGATAAAATTGCGAACGCCCTACCCCCGCGCTGGTCTAATATGTTAGGCTGATTTAGTTATGATTGCCCTAGACCCACGAAAAGTTATCGTCGCCATGAGCGGCGGCGTCGACTCCTCCGTGGCCGCCCTGCTGCTGAAGCGCGCCGGCTATGACATCATCGGCGTCACCATGCGCCTCTACAGCATCGACGAAAAGGACCTCCCCGCCTACTACAAGGGTTGCTGCTCCCTCGACGATGTCGAGGACGCCCGCCGCATCTGCGAAATGCTGGGCGTGCCGCATTATGTCTTCAATGTCCAGCGCGAGTTCCAGGCCCACGTCATCGACTACTTCCTCCGCGAGTACCAGCTAGGCCGCACCCCCCATCCCTGCATCGCCTGCAACGACCGCATTAAGTTCTCCTTCCTCATGCAGCGCGCCCACTACCTTGGCGCCAAGTACGTCGCCACCGGCCACTACGCCCGCATCGAAGGCCGCCCCAACGGCTTCCACCTCCTCAAGGCCGCCGACCCTTCCAAGGACCAGTCCTACGTCCTCTACGGCATGGGCCAGGCGCAGCTCGCCTCCACCCTCATGCCCGTCGGTCACCTCCCCAAGCCGGAAATCCGACGCCTCGCCATCGATGCCGGCTTCCCCAACGCCGCCAAGCCGGACAGCCAGGAGATCTGCTTCATACCTCTGGGCGACTACCGCAAGTTCCTTGAGGGCCGTATTACCACCAAGCCCGGCCGCCTGGTGGACACCCGGGGCCAAGTCCTCGGCCAGCACCGCGGCATCGAGTTCTTTACAATCGGCCAGCGCAAGGGCCTCGGCGTCGCCGCCACCCAGCCCCTCTTCGTCACCGCCATCGACCCAGGCACGGGCGACGTCACCCTCGGTCCCGAGGACGCGCTGATGCAGACGGAACTTTGGGCCGGGCAGGTCAACTACATCTCCGGCCAGGTCCCCGCCGCTGGCGCCGATGTCACCGTCAAGATTCGCTACAAGTCCCAGGAGACGCCTGCCCACCTGTACCCACAGGGCAGCGATGTCCTGGTGCGTTTCGACCAGCCCCAGCGCGCCGTGACCCCCGGCCAGGCCGTCGTCTTCTATCAGGGCGACGAAGTCCTAGGCGGCGGGCGCATCGCCCATCCCAAGGCCCGTGACGCCTCCCAGCCCAGCGCGGCCTATGCCGTCCCTTGACCTCGAGCTAAACCTCCACAAAAAAGGCCTGTCCCTGGTGGCAGGCGTGGATGAGGTGGGCCGAGGCCCCCTCGCCGGCCCCGTTATGGCCGGCGCTGTTGTCCTGCCCACCAATCTCAACCCCCGCTCCAACTGGCTCGCACTGATTAACGACAGCAAGCTCCTGACCCGCCAGCAGCGCGAGAAGGCCGCCGATGTTATCTTCCGTCATGCCCTGGGTATCGGCATTGGCCGGGTGGAACCCTGGGAGATTGATGACATAGGCATCGCCGCCGCCTCCGAGCTTGCCATGACCCGCGCCATCTCCAACCTCCCCCTCAAGCCTCAGCATGTGCTTATCGACTATTTCTCGCTCAAAGCCAGCCGCGTCCCCCACACCGCCGTCCCTGGCGGCGACGAAGGCTGTGTCTCCATAGCGGCAGCCTCAATAGTCGCCAAGGTAGCCCGCGACACCATCATGACCGAGTTCCACTCTACCTATCCCGCCTATGGCTTCCACCAGCACAAAGGCTATGGTACTGCCGGCCACATGGAAGCCCTCCGGCAGATCGGCCCCTGCCGCATCCACCGCCGCAGCTTTGCTCCCGTGCGTCTGGCCGCCGACGCCCTGGGCATGGCCTGATGCCTCCCACCCGCCGCACCCGCCTCGGAAATCGAGGCGAGCTCCTCGCCCGCCGCCTCTTAGAGGCCAGCGGCTACACCATCCTTTGCCCCAACTATCGATGCCGCTGGGGCGAAATCGACCTGATAGCCCAGGAAGGCGACACCCTGGTCTTCGTCGAAGTCCGCACCAAACGCGGCAACGCCTTCGGCCAGCCCGAGGAGTCCCTTACCAAACGAAAGGCCCAAAAACTAGTCCTCACCGCCCAGACCTTCCTGGAAGAGCGAGGCCTTGAGCAAAGCTCCTGGCGCATAGACCTCATCGCCGTCCCCATGGACTCCCAGGGCCGCCTCTCCCCTCTCCGCCACCTTCAAAACGTCGTTGAGCAGACCGACTTCTAGCCTGCGAATTGTCATTCTGAGCCTGCGAAGAATCTAATCAACGTGACTGCTGCAACGCCCCCTTCATCACTACCAACATCAGTTTGTCATTCCGAGCGGCAGACCCGATGTACTCATCGGGACGCAGTTGAGGAATCTGTTATGTCGGTAACTACGTCAAGCATCTCACTAACACACCCCACATCCTTTCTCCATCCGCTAAGGATGGTATATTAATTCCCTCACTACTCATAAAAGAGCATTAAGGTCTCCTTCTATGCCCCTCTACGAATACCGATGCCGCAAGTGCCGCCGCCGCACCACCGTCCTGGTCCGCAGCCTCTCCCAGTCCTCCCAGCCCTCCTGTGAGCACTGCGGCAGCCAGGACACCTACCGCCTAATCTCCCGATTTGCAGTCCACCGCTCCGCTGACTCCACCTTCGACAACATGGACCTCGACGACTCCGCCATGGAAGACCCTCGCGCCATGGCTAAAGCCATGCGCCAGATGCAGAGCGAGATGGGAGAGGAGTCCACACCAGAACTCGAGGAGATGCTGGACCAGATGGAATCCGGCAACCTTCCCGACGAAGGTGACCTCGGCGATGGCGAAGGCCTGGGCGGCATGGAAGCCCCCGGTGATGATGAGGAAGGCCCTAAGCCCAGCACTAGCGACATCCCCTAAACGCGACGGCGCGGAGACCGTGCCCCTTCTCTCTGTTAGAATCTCTTGGTGGTTACTCGCTCTTCTCTACACCAACTGCACCTGGACTCCCTCCGCCACGACTGCGCCATCCTCAGCGCCGTCGCCGAGAATCTCCTTCATAACGCCGCCATCGCCCGCCAGATCCATGACCTCAACGGTCGACTCCCCGGCCCCACCCTAGACCAACCCAAATCTTCAGCCCTAACCCCAGAGCAAGCCCTAAAGCTTGTCGTCACCGCCCGCTCCTCCCTGGACCTCCTCTCCTCCGCTGGCCACTTCAGCCAGCTTGGCGAAAGGCTCGCCGGCGGCCTCCACGCTACCCTGGATACCCTCGAAAGCCAGCTAGGCCACCGATCCCGCGATGCCGCCCGCCAGAAGGCCTTCGGCCTCTATGTTATTATTGACCCCCAGGCGACCGCTGGCCGTGATCCCCTGCATGTAACCCGCGACGCTCTGGATGGCGGCGCACGCATGGTCCAGCTTAGAGATAAGGCGCGGGACAAGGGCCAGTCCCTTCCCCTCGCCAGGGCCATGAAGCAGCTTTGCGACGAAAAGGACGCTTTGTTTATCGTCAACGACCACGCCGATATAACCGCTCTCTGCGACGCCCACGGCGTCCACCTGGGACTCACCGACCTCCCCGTCGCCGAAGCCCGAAAGGCCCTCCACCCCCACCAGCTTATCGGCCGTTCCAACCATCACCTAGAAGAGGCCCTGGAAGCCTCCCAGGCCGGCGCCGACTACATCGCCGTCGGCGCCATGTTCCCCACCAGCTCCAAAGACCAGCCCATCGTCGGCGGCCCCATGCTCCTTAAAAAAGTAAAAGGCTCCGTGGATGTGCCCGTCGTCGCCATCGGCGGCATCACCGCCGAACGTGTCGCCGAAGTCGTCCGCGCCGGCGCCGACGCCCTGTGCGTCATCAGCGCCGTCGGCCTGGCCCCCAGCCCCCGCGACGCCGCCGCCAGGCTGGTCGAATCCATTCGCGCCGCAGGAGGTCGCGTCTGATGCCTTCACCCCATTCCGAAAGTTTCAACCAACTAGCCGCCAAAGCCGTGGAAGACTTTACCGCCAAGCACGCCGCCCGCGAGCAAGCGTTAAAAATCTCCCGCGAGGTTATCCGACTCTCCGCCAACTCCATCCGCGCCACCCATCGCGCCGAGTTCGACCAGGCCCAGACCCTCATCGACCAGGCCACCATCCAGCTAAAGGGGACGGCTTCCATCCTAGACACCCACCCGGACATCTACTACTCCGGCTACTCCTCCGACGCCCGCAAGGAGTTCTCCGAGGCCTCCATCACCTTAGCCTTCCTCTCCGGCAGAAATCTCCCCCAGCCTCAAGACCTCGGCGTCGACGTCAGCGACTACCTCAAAGGCCTGGGCGACGCCGCCGGTGAGCTCCGCCGATACATTCTCGACTCCCTCCGCCATGACGACTGGGGCCGATGCGAGGAGATGATGGACGCCATGGATGAGCTTTACAGCGTCATGGTCACCCTGGACTTTCCGGAAGGCGTCACCGGCGGTCTCCGCCACACCACGGACATGGTACGCGGCACCCTGGAGCGCACCCGCGGCGACTTCACCATGGCCTACCGCCAGCGTCAGCTAGAAAAACGCCTGGCGTCCCTGGAGAGCGACCAAGGCGGCCAGCCCGGCCTTTAAATACAATACGCCGCTTTTTGATAGAATAGTCTGGTCTCGTCTAATGAGCGGGCGTAGCTCAATGGTAGAGCTCTAGCCTTCCAAGCTAGTTACGTGGGTTCGATTCCCATCGCCCGCTCCACCGCCACCCAAAACCGCCATTTTAGAGCAAAGTTCTGAGTTATTCCTGACTCTAGCTCTTACACACGAGTACCATTGGTGGTAGCCAAGGGCCAACTGATAGCAAGTTCTAGCCGGTTTTTCTATCAGCTATTTCCCTCTTCGCGTCGCCCTTTTCGAAGGTTCATAAACTCCTCTACTGTGAGACCAGCTTGATGCAATATGGCCCTGAATGTTCCGATAGGCAGATCCCTGCTTCCATGTACAGGGACTACGACTAGGTTTGGCGCCCCTGGCTTTCTAAGATAGTGATGGCTGCCTCTCACATGACTTAGTTTATACCCGCCTCGTTGCAGAATACGGAGCACTTCCCGCCCCGTCATTCTGGGGAGCCTGTTCACGGCACTTTAACTTCCACTGCTGTGAGCTCAGCTTTAGATTCCCTCTTTGGAATCTCTATACCTTCCTTTTCTGCAGCTTCCATGTATCCAATGATAGCTTCATGCACACGCTCCAGGACCTCTTCACGCGTCTCGCCAAATGTGGAAAGCCAATTCAAGGCTGGAACGTAGGCTACCCAAGCTCTATCGTCTCTCTCCCATTCAATGAGAACATTAAACTTCGCCTTAGTCATCTGGTCACTCCGTCATCTATGCTAGATAGTATAGCCCACCATACACCAATATTACCTCCCCTTTCCCATAGGCTGTAAGCTGTAATTAACAGGCCTGATCAGACCGCTGCTTTATGACAACTACCTTTCCCAAAGAGGGCTTCGCCGATATTCACGGCCTCGGCCTTCACTACAAGGACTGGGGCGGCCAAGGCCAGCCCCTCCTCCTCCTCCACGGCCTTGCCTCCAACTGCTCCATCTTCGACCTCGTTGCCCCCCACCTGGTGGAAGGTGGCTGCCGCGTCGTCGCCTACGACCAGCGCGGCCACGGCCGCAGCGACAAGCCCGGCGACGGCTATGACTTCGAATCCATCGCCCGTGACGCCCATCAATTCTGGGACACCTTCGACCTCCATTCCCCCGTCATCGTCGGCCATTCCTGGGGTGGCAACGTTGCCCTCCAGTGCGCCGTCGACTACCCCGGCCAGGTCGCCGGCCTCGTCATGGTGGACGGCGGTTTTCTGGAGCCTTCCTCCCGGCCCGGCTGGACCCTGGAAATCGCCCTCCGCGAGATGGCCCCGCCCAACTTCAACGGCAGGACCACCCAGCAGATGCGCGAGCGCATTCGCACTGGCAGCCTCTCCCGATGGTGGAACCCTGACATCGAGCGTATCGTCATAGACAACTTCTCCATCTCCCCGGAAGGTCAGGTTAAGCCCCACCTCTCTAGGGAAAACCACCTGAAAATTATCCGCGCTATGTGGGACCAGAAGCCCTCCCATCTCTATCGACAAGTCCAATGCCCTACCCTCGTCCTCGCCTGCCGGCAGGGACTGCCCAAGGGTCCCTCCGAAGACCCCAGGGTTGTCCAGGTGGAAAGGGCCCGCGGCCTCCTCCCCAACGCCGACGTCCGCTGGCTGGACGACACCATCCACGACGTCCCCCTCCAGCGCCCCCGCGACCTGGCGGAAATCATCCTGGGCTTGGTGAATAAAATCTAGCCGAAAAGCCTTGATTCCGCCCTCTTTTACCCTCCCTCTGTTATAATTAATTGTCGGCCATTTCATAGCTAACGCGACTTTGACAATTCCCGCCTGCGTTGCTATATTGGGTAGGCTAAATTAATTGCGTTTAACTACACGACTGCCTGGCATGCCCAGCCATATCCAGCCCTCAAACGCCCTAGGCCGGAGCATTAACTATCTTGCGCATCAATCATGGGCAGTCGCGCCCGGTTGGGGCCTCGGCGGCCACTGTACCTAACTCGCCTCTAAGGCTCCGTCCTTCCCAAAAGGGCGGAGTTTTCGTGTAACGCCCTAAAACCCTATATCGGAGAAGCATGGTGGACAAACAAGACCTCATCGTCAGATTCGCCGGCGAAGGCGGGCAAGGCGTCGTCACCTCCGCGGAAGGCCTAGCACAGGCCGCCTCCCAGGTGGGCTACCACGTCCTCACCTACGCCACCTTCCCCTCCCAGATCCTTGGCGGCCCCACCTGGACCCAGACCCGCGTCTCCACCTCCCCCGTCCTGAGCACAGGCGACGACCTGGACGTCCTCGTCGCCTTCAACAAGGAGGGCTACGACGCTCATATCAGCGAGCTGCGAAAGGGAGGCGTGGTTATCTACAACTCCGCCGAGTTTCAGCTCCCTGACGACGGCCGCAGCTTCGGCATGACCGTCGACGAGATGGCCAAGTCTACCGGCAACACCCGCGCCGCCAACATGGTTATCATCGGCGCCATCGCCCACCTCGTCGATATGCCCCAGGAGTACCTGGAGCAGTTCGTCACCAAGCGCTTCACTCGAGGCCGCGAGGGCGATAAAGAGATTATCGAGTCCAACATCAAAGCCCTCGGTCTTGGCCGGCAGGCCGCCGCCGGCACCCAGTTCAAGCTTCAGCGCCTCCCCGATCCCAAAACGCCGGAAGGCAAGCAGATTTTAGTTCGCGGCAACGAGGCCATCAGCCTGGGCGCCCTGGCCGCCGGCCTCAACTTCTACGTCGGATACCCCATCTCTCCTGCCACCACCATCCTTGTCTGGATGGAGCGCAACCTGGTGGGCAAGGACAGGTTTGTATATCAAGTCAGCTCGGAAATCGAAGCCATCACCGCCATCCTGGGTGCGGGCTTCGCCGGCAAGAAGGCCATGACCGCCACCGCCGGCCCCGGCTTCAGCCTCATGAGCGAAGGCCTCGGCCTCGGCTGGATGGCGGAAATCCCCATCGTGGTCGTGGACGTCCAGCGCGGCGGCCCAGCCACCGGCCTCCCCACCAAGACGGAGCAGTCGGACCTCTTCAAATGCCTCCATCCCGCCCACGGCGACGTTGCCCTCCCCGTCATCGCCCCGGGCTCTGTCGAGGAGTGTTTCTACGCCGCCGTCACCGCCCTCAACTGGGCGGAGCGGTATCAAGGTCCCGTCATCCTCATGAACGAGATGGCTATGGCCGAGCGCGCCCAGAACATCCCCGCGCCGGACCTCTCCAAGCTCAAGGTCGAAAATCGAAAGGTCTATAAGGGCAGCAACGGCTATATGCGATACGAGGCCTCCACCGCCTCCCCCATGCCTATCCCCGGCGGCCCCGGCGCCTACGTCGCCAACGGTAGTGAACACGACGCCATCGGCGATACCACCCACCTGCCCCAGCGCCACATCCATATGACCGAGCGCCGCTTCAACAAGCTGAAGCTCCTCCACGACGGCTCTTTCGAGTCCGACAACTCCCGCGAGTCTATCGTGATCATGCCCTGGGGCGGCACCAAAGGCCCCGCCCTGGAGGCCTATCACCAGCTTCGCGCCGAGGGTGTCCCCATCGGCTGGAACTACACCATGTTCCTCCACCCCCTGCCTCCGGCCCTGCTGGAGGAGCTGCGAAAGAAAGAGCTGGTCATTGTTCCTGAGCTTAACTTCCAGGGTATGTGGTCCTCTATCCTGCGCTCCCACGGCGTCAAGGCCGAGTCCATTACCCAGTACACCGGCCTCCCCTTCAAAGTCCGGGACCTGGTGTCTCGCGTAAAGCAAAAGATACAGTCTAAACAGAGGATGGTAAGAGTATGAGCGCCAAGAATCCTGAATACGATTTTAAATGGTGCCCTGGCTGCGGCGACTTCGGCGTCCGCCGCGCCATCGAGTTTGCTATGCAAGAGTGGACCGTCTCTAAAGAGGTCCCCGCCGAGCGCAACGTGGTTGTCGCCGGCATCGGCTGCTCCGGCAACCTGGTCCACCTCCTGGAAGGCCCCCAGCCCTACGGCTTCCACGGCATCCACGGCCGCACTCTCCCCATAGCCCTGGGCGTCAAGATGGGCCGGCCCGACCTCAATGTCATGGTCGTCGCTGGCGATGGCGACTTCCTCAGCATCGGCATGGAGCACATCGCCCCCCAGGCCGCCCGGAACCTCAACGTCTGCGCCGTCATCATGGACAACGGCGTCTACGGCCTGACCAAAGGCCAGAGCTCCCCCACCACCAACCTGGGCGCCGTCACTAGCTCTACCCCCTACGGCAAGGCCGAGCAGGCCCTCAATCCTCTGGACTTCTACCTCAGCATCGGCGTCTCCTTCATCGCCGGAGGCTTCTCCGGCAAGCCTAAGGACCTGGCGAAGCTCATTGTCGCCGGCATGGAGCACCCCGGCTTCTCCATCGTCCACGTCCAGTCCCCCTGCACCACCTACAACGACACCTTTGAAATCCTCAAGGGCAACCCCAAGAAGGGCCTCCAGCCCATGATGTGGGACATCCCCGCCAACCACGACGCCTCCAACCGAGAGGCCGCCTACAAGGCCGCCAACTCCGGCGGCTGGCCCATCGGCATCCTCTACAAGAACACAGACCGCCCCTCCCTGGACCAGCAAATCGATAAGCTGAACCAGAAGGTCAAGCCCAAGTCCGTCCAGCAGCTCCTGGACTCCTACGCCATCTAGCTTCGTAAGTAACCAAAAGTAAAAGCCTCCGTATACGGGGGCTTTTACTTTTTCTGGCTGACATAGTCCGCCAGGTACTTCCTCAATAGAACCCGTCCGCGATGCAACCGTGCTTTGAAGGACGACACGCTGATGCCCAGCACCTCCGCCGCCGCCTCATTAGGCAGTCCCTGGACATCCCGCAGCACCACGGCCACCTTCAACTGCGGCGGTAACAAACCTAGCCCTTCATTAAGCTTTGCCTTCAACTCGGAATTCAATGCTTCGTTCTCTGGCCCCTGGGTCCAGTCCGCCACCTGCATGTCCTCCACCCCTGTTTGCGTCAACGTGCGATTTCGCTTGTCCTTTCGCAAACGCATCAAGCAGGCGTTGGTAGTGATGCGGTAGAGCCAGGTAGTGAGGCTGGAGTCCCACCTGAAGCGATGGAAGTTGCGATAGACCGATATAAAGGCGTCCTGTGCCGCATCCTCGGCATCGGCGGCGTTGCCCATGATTCTAAAGGCCAGGTTATAAACAAAACCGCCGTGGGTCTCTACCACCTGTTCAAAGGTGACAGGTGCGCCAACATCTAGCTTGGCCTTGGTTTCAGAGAAATCTTTTTCCAAATTCCAGCATCTAACTTAACGGATTTGAGATGCGAGACGGCTCTGCGGCAATTGTTGTAACTGGCGCTGTACACTGCAATACAGGCTCAGAGAAGAATTAGGCAACCGTAAACCTATGTTTAGGCTACCATTTATGCGCCGCTCCGAGTGCGCCCAGGTCAGGGCTAAGGCTTCGGCGTACCTTGAAAAGGATTTGTCGCCGTCCTTAATGGAGCGGATTAAGAAGCATCTGGACCAGTGCCACCTGTGCACAGCCTTCGTCCGCAGCCTGGCCGTCACTGTCCGCATGCTGTCCGAGACGGAAGCCCCTCAGACTGCGCCCGACGGTTTTACGGATCGTGTCTTCCAGAGAGTGAAGGACGCCAAGAAGGGCAAAGATTAGCCCCAGCCTCCTCGTCCTTCACCATCATTGTCCCTTCAACTCCGCCGGCTTTATCTCTTCAATATCCTGTTATTTAAACTGTGCCCTCATTACCTCTTTTGCATGGCGTTGGCTCAGAACAGGTTTCCCTTCAAGTCTGTCTATCACATAGCACCGATTCCCCGCCTGGCTCATCTAACTCTTTGAGGCCAGGCGATCCCACCTACCCGCGGTCCCTTCCCCAGAGGGCATGAATCCGGATTGCCTGGCCTAATCAAAAGTCATTCTGGAGGTCTACCCCGCCATGCGGTTCTGGAAAACGCGTCCCCTTTGGTTGATATCGGCTCTTGCCATAGCCCTGGTAACTCTAGCTGCCTGCGGCGACGGCGCCGACGACGAGCTGGCTGCCAAAGACCAGCAAATCGCCAGCCTGCAGGCCCAGTTAAGCGGCTCTCAAAAGAACAGCGCCTACTGGACGCAGCTTACGTCCCTGATGAAGCCTGTCGAAATGACGTCCATGACAGACCACCGCGCTTTCATGCTTCCCACCGGCGGAGTCCTGGCCCTGCACTTTGACAACATGGACCTGAATAAAGCCGAGAACCTCAACTGGGTCGTCCTGGGTGTCCCGGGTAAGTTCTGCAAAGCCGACCAGCAGCGCGTCGAGGCGCAGTTCGGGCCCGGATTCACCCATTTCCACGACATGATGAACGACACCCACGGTGGCGCTCCCGGCGCTGAAGGTGTCTGGTTTGTTCATACCGCCGTACGCGACTTCGAGTCTCCTATGTCCGGAGGAGCGGTCAAGCAAGGTATAGACAACAACTTCATGCCCACTCCCGCAACCGACTGCTAACAGCCAGACAATTTCAGCCCAATGCTGGCGTTTAGCCTTCTATCAGGGCGGCATGTCTACGTCTACAAACTCGCTAAGCGTGCCGCCTCTTATCAAGCCTTGTATTGGAGGCCGTCGATTATGAAAGTCCTCGGAATTATAGTTGTTTTCCTGGTTATGGGCGGCATGGTCGCCTGCGCCGGCCCCACTGCCACTCCAACACACCTCCCAATCCCCACTCCGTCCCCAACCCACGAGCATGTAACCCTGAGCCCAGAGGCCGGCGCCCAGCTAGCCAGGCAAATGGGCTGTTCCGCCTGCCACTCCATCGATGGCAACCCCAGCGTCGGCCCCACATGGAAAGGCCTCTTTAGCCGCAGCCGCCTCCTTTCCGACGGTTCCACCGTCACCGCTGACGAGGCCTATATCCAGGAGTCCATCCTCTCTCCTAACGCTAAAATAGCCCAGGGGTTCAACCCAGGCATCATGCCCCAGGACTTTCGCGATAAGCTCTCGGACCAGGAAGTCCAGGCCGTAATTGAATACATCAAGACTCTGCGTTAAATGGTTAAATCCATGGCCCGTCTCGCCAAAGTAGCAAAATCCCTCAGATGGGGGGCCATGTCCATTATTTTTGCTTTGGCCCTCATACTGGCATGCACTAGTCAAGCCACCGACAGCCCCGCATCCTCACCGCCGGCTTCTTCCCCAGATGCCAATGCCGCCGGCATCCCTGAAGCTGTGAAATCGCCGGTGGTAAGACCCACACCCATCAGCCAGGAACAGTTAGACGGTGAACTGAACAGGGCGCAGTTCGAAGCGTCAGACTGGCCCGACACGGACTTCCGCATCCGGACCATCCCCCTTGACGAGTTCACGGGCGGCGGTCCGGGTAGAGACGATATCCCTCCCATCGACCATCCTTTTTTCGAGTCTGTTGTTGAAGCCGGCGAGTGGCTCTCCGATAATGAGTTGGTCCAGGTCGTTGAAATCAACGGGGACGCCCGGGCCTACCCCCAGCAGGTCCTTATTTGGCACGAAATCGTCAATGACACCGTTGGGGGTGAGCCGGTCACCATTACTTATTGACCACTTTGCAACACCGCCTTCGTGTTTAGGCGGACGGTGAACGGCACAGTCCTGGACTTCGGGACCAGCGGCCTTCTGCGCTTTAGTAATCTTGTGATGTATGATCGGCAGACTCATTCGTGGTGGCAGGAGTTTAGCGGAGAGGCCATCGTGGGCGAAATGACCGGTCACAAGTTGGAATTACTGGCCCTTGAAATAGTACCCTGGAAAGAGTTTAAAGCCGCCTTCCCTCAGGGCCAGGTTTTATCAAGGAGAACAGGACATAGCCGCCCTTATGGTCTAAATCCTTATGTTTTGTACGATACTTCGGACCCCTTTTTATTTGAAGGGCCTCGCGATGTTAGGCTGCCGCCAACGGAGCGCGTAGTGGGAATTGACAAAAGTGACCTGTCCATTGCGGTGCCATACTCGGTCCTAGAGGAGCGCAGGGTGGTCCATCTGTCGCTGGCTGGAGAGGAACTCGTCGTATTTTTTAAAAAGGGCGCAACCTCGTCCTTAGACAACAGGTCCATAAAGTCGGGCAGGGACGTTGGCGCCGTTGGAGTTTTCAGCCCCCATCTGGATGGCCAAAGGCTCACCTTCCAACCCCACGGCGAGGAGATTATGGATGAGCAAACCGGGAGTACATGGACTCTTTTGGGGCGGGCAGAGTCAGGTCCCCTGGCGGGCCGTCAGCTTGACTCTGTGGTCCACCGCGCTGGTTCCTTCTGGTTCAGCTGGGTCACCTACCGGCCTGACACCCTTATCTACAGACTTCAGTAACCTTAAGGAAACTTACGATTTATCTAGTATAGTACGGTCAATAGAGCAGCAAGTTAAAAGGAGGCAGATTATGGCATACGTGTCCGTGGTTGCCTATCGCCAGGCCAAAGGCTTGTTAAAAGATATTTATGACGAGTATCTAACCTCTCGTGGGCGCATCGGTAACGTCATGGCGGTGAGTAGCCTGCGGCCTAAAACGCTGCGCGCCCTTCAAGACCTTAACGACGCAGTAATGAAGGACGATACCTCAGGCCTCACGGAAGCCGAAAAACAAATGTTCGCCACCCTGGTGTCAGCCATAAACAAATGCCAGTATTGAACTGTGGCTCACGCAGAGGCTCTGCGTAAGGCTGATCCCAACTCGCATGTCGAAGGAATTTTTGGACTGGACTACCGCAACGCCGGGTTTTCTCCCAGGCAAGTCGCCATGCTCGAGTTCGCCGAGCACCTCACTCGCGACCCCTCAACTATCACGGAGGTTTACCACCTGGAACTCCGCAACTTGGGATGGCGGGACGAAGATATCATTGATATGGTTCACGTCGTGGCCCTTTATAACTATATGGTGCGTATAGCTGATGGGCTGGGCGCAGAGATGGAAGCAGGGCGGGAATGGGAACCCGTCTCGGAGAAGTTGCCCTTTAAGGAAGGCCAGAAAAATAAGACTTTCGTGAACCTGGTAAGACCGCCGAAGTAATTGTAATTAAGCCGGAGAGAAGCTTATCAAGACGTCATCTCCTGAACAGCGTTTGGTGCGCGGCGTCTATCGCGAGAGTTTCTACAGGTTCCCTCACGGCTCCCTTCCGGCCTACAGATGACCTTGGTCGGCTTGCCAGTCGTTGCTGTTTGTTTCGATGCGCACGGGACACCGCCGTAAGAACAAAAAACACAGCATTGCCCGCCCTTGGACCCAATTGTGTTGCCGCAGCCGGCGCACTCATAGTAGATCTGTCAAGCGTTCTCAGGCATTTCAGCCCTCTGGACATGCCTGCACAATGGGCACTTTAAATTTGTTTGAAGGATGAGTTTCATTAGACCTCCGGGTAGCTTCCGCCAGTTAGCCTTCCAGCAACGGTATGACCAGCAGGTTCAGGACGGCAAAAATTCCCGTGAAACTCACCAGGACAAGTAGCGGCACCCTTTGACGGTTGGCCGCATAACCCTCTATCGAGCAGGCCTTCCTGCTCCTGCTTACTAGCCATAAAATCCAAATCCCAGCTATCGCCAACCCAACAATCTGGGCTAGCCTCTGGTAGTCTTGTAGCCGGTAAAGGGATGCCGCTGTTCCAGCGCTGGTTCCAATGGCTACGGCTGCCGCCCCTGGAAGACAGCATAGGCTGGCGACCACCGCTCCCACAGTGCCCCCCGCAACAGAGCGAACTGTAAATCTAGGCTGGGTTGATGTTCCCTTTTTCATGCCCATTAGTCACTAAAACTAAACAAATGCCCCGTACACCAGGGCCACCACCAGCCCAAAGAGCATGTGCCCCATCAGCGAGCCTATTATCCCTTTGGGCCCGGCCTTCGTTGGATTCTCCATGCGTCCCGCCTTCACCTCCTTGTGCATAAACATCATCATCGCCATCCCCACCATAGCTACCAGGAAATGTACTGCGCCAAAGATGAGTCCGCTCCACCATGTGACGTCAACGTCCAAACCCTCCCATACCAGCCCGTAGATTATGGCGAAGATGACGCCGTTCATGAAGTGCATCATCATACCCAATGCGAACGCAGTGCTTCCTTGCGGAAGGAACATTGACCCTAGCATCTGGGCTATATCCATCTTCGCCATCCCCATCATCGGAGCCGAATACATGATCACGGTGATGGCCGCTGTGCCGGCTAGCCCTGCCACAATAATTCCCAGCCAGTCCATTCCTGCCTCCTTGCGCCTTGTCTCTTAATTATTTGATGAGAGAAAGGGAAATGAGGTTCACAAAAAGGACTCGCCTCAGTGACATCTGCCCCTTTACTTAAACTCTCCGCTCCCGTTATCCTCCCCCCATGACCGCGTCACTTAATCCTACATGCCCACTTTTGTCACCAGGCCAACCTGGAAAGTCCTGGACTCTCATTCGTTCCTGATTCGTTTGTCAAATAAAAAAGATGTTAAAAGGGTCAGCTACAAAACGAATAGCTGGCGGGAGGTTGTTTTGGGGCGCTTTAGGCGCGGAAAGAGACCTTAATTTAGAGAAACAACCTGTTAGAAGAGGATTCGTTTCGCCCCTTACAAAAACGAATAAGAGGTCAAAAGAATGATTTAGCACAATCCAACCCCGCCCCCACCCGTCCGCGATGGCCCCCTAAGACCCTGACCCCTGCTCCGCCTTCTGCGCTTCTTCCAGCGCCTGGTACTTGGTGGGACACAACACGCTCACCGTCTCCGCCTCAAAGGCACCGTGGGGGTTATAGCGGCCCTGCAAGATGATGTCTGAATGCGGGTTGAAGAACAGGTCCGGCACCACACCGACATACGTGGCGGGTAACTCGGCGCCGCCCGCCGTCAGGGTGAACACCGCCCTGGTGCCGCCGTCCTCGCGAACAAAGGTGTCCGGCTCCAGCTTCCCCTTCACCCTGAAACTGCGTCCATCCTTCTCCCCCTCAAAAGCATGTAGTTCATCGACGGTGAGGTAGTAGCTGGTGCTGCCTGAGAATGCCGCATAGCCTAGGTAAGACACCGCCAGGGCTATCACCACCGCCAGGACCACCAGCCGCCCTCGCCCGCTCAGGAAGGAGCGGCTGGGCGGTGGGCTATTTGGCGCAGGATTATTGATCATATCTTCACGTCGAATTTCGTCACGTCCATGTTATAGGCCTGTAGTAGCTTTGGCAACCTCTAGCGGGTCGAAGTACCCCCCTCTTTGTCGCGCCGCCGCAGTTCCTCCCGCAGCGCCCTCACCTCCCGCTCCACCTCATGGTGCCGCCGCCATGCCATGAACGCGAAGCCGAAGAACACCGCCCAAGCTATCGCATAGGCGGCGAACAGGTACGGTATGTTGTTGGCAGGTGTGTCGAACATGTCTTATCGCCTCGTTTCCCTCTCGACTTGATATCGCGCCGCCCTTAACTCGTCCTCCATCCTGCGAGTGCTCATGCGCTGCCACAGCAGGTAGGCGAAGAGGAAGGAGAAGGCCAGCAGTGAGAAGTAAAGCGTCACTCGCATATCGGAGTGCAGACTACCCTCTATAGTGCCGCTGCCTATGACCAGACGCTGGTGCTGTGTCCGCCACCAGTTCACAGCGAAGTACACTATCGGCACGTCGATGAACCCCACCACCCCCACCACCGCCGAGTACAGCGCTGCCTGCGACCGATTGGGGCTGTACGCCCTCAGCATCAAATACCCTACGTATATCAGCCACAGCACCAGCGTCGTCGTCAGTCGCGCGTCCCACGTCCACCAGATGCCCCACACCGGCTTGGCCCATATCGGCCCCGTGATCAGCACCAGACTGGTGAACACCACCCCGATCTCCGCCGCCGAGCTCGCCAGGTTGTCCCACTTCGTGTCCCGCTTCCAAAGGTACATCACGCTGCCGATGAACACCAACCCGAAGGCTGTAAAGGCCAGCCACGCCATAGGCACGTGGATGTAGAAGATGCGCTGCACGTGGCCCATCACCGCCTCGGTAGGCGCCCACATGAAGATGAGGTACATATCTACCAGCATCAACACTGACGCCAACGCCAGCAACACTAGCGATACCGGAATTGCTCTGCCGGAGGCTCTTGCCGATACGGCGGGTGCTGTCTTCTCGACTGTGCTCAACTACTCCTCCATGACCAGTCCGAATACCCACGGGCACACAAACAGGAACACGACGTCAAATACAGCCATCAGTTGCAGCCACCGGCCCGCGCCCATGGCCCCCACTACATCGCCCACCGCGCCTGTTGACACCTCCACCGCCCCGATGATCAAAGGCGCCACCACCGGAAAGAACAGCACCGGCAGCATAATCTCTCTTGACCGAGTGTTCACCGCGATGGCCGAGAACAGCGTCCCCACAATGGCGAAGCCCAGCGTCGCCAGCCCCATCGCTACGCCCATCTCCCACGTAAACGCCGAGTAGTCGAAGAGGATGATAAACGCCGGCAGCAGGAGCGCCTCTATCACGGCCATGAACAGGAACAGCGACAGCATCTTGCCGAAATACAGCGAGTCGCGGCTCACCGGGCACAGCAGCAGCCCGTCCAGGCTCCCCTTGTCTTTTTCGATTACGAAGGCCCGGCTCATCGCCAGCACCCCCGCGAAGGCGAAAGCCACCCATAGCACCCCCGGCGCCAGCGCGTCCACCGTCCTCGCTTCTATATCTAGCGCAAAGTTAAAGACCACCACCGTCAGCAGCGCAAACACCAGCGAAGATATAAGCACGTCCCTGCTGCGAAGCTCCAGCATCACGTCCTTCCACGCCAGGACCAGGGCAGGCCTCACCAGGGCGGTCACGCCGCCACCTCCACCCTGCGCAGATACGCGCCACGCAGGTGAGCCTCATTAACCTCATGCCTCTCAGCTCTATATACAATCCTTCCGTCACCCAGCACAGCCACCTCGTCAGCCCAGGCCAGCCCCACCTCTACGTTATGGGTCGCCATGACTACCGTCCGAGACCGCTCTGCCCCGCCGATGATTACATTGCGCAAGCCCTCCAGCGCCTCCGCGTCCAACCCCGACTCCGGCTCGTCCAGCAGCAAGATCGGCGGGTCGTGCAGAATAGCCCTGGCGATGGCTAGGCGCTTCTGCATTCCATGGGACAGCGTCCGCGCCCGCTGGTCTGCCCTCTGCCGCAGCCCCACCTGCCCCAAGACCTGGTCTATCCGCGGTCCCAGTCCCTTCAACCCAAAAATGCGGCCAAAGAACCGCAGGTTCTCTTCGCATGTGAGGTCTTCATAAATCATCGGGCTGTGGGCCACCACCCCAATCATCCCGCGAATGGCCGCCGGCGACTGGCCCCGCTCTATACCTCCAACCCAAATCTTTCCGCCGTCTGGCCTGTACTGGGTTGACAACAGACGAAGGAGGGTGGTCTTGCCCGACCCATTAGCCCCGAAGATAGTGAGTCTCCTGCCCCAGTCCAGTGTCAGGTCCAAGCCATTAAGTACAGGGTACTCACCAAAGCCTTTAACCAGGCCCTGGACTTTGATGGCGTAAGTTGGCGACGTGCCGTTCAAAACTCACCATGGAATCAGGTCTGCGATTGGAGTAATTATACTCGAGCGCTATTAGCAGCTTGTTCATGCCTCTTAAGTGAGGCATAACCAGGATATTAGTATGTGAAACTTTTATCAACTCGTGACAATTTCCGTTTGACACCCGAATTGGACGTTGGGATACTATCTTACAGTCCCCATAAGGAGCGCCTCGTGCTTCGCAAAGGCCCCGACAAAATCAAAAAGGCTCCCTACCGGCCAGACCTTCCGCCGGGCCAGTTCGTCACCGAAAAGTTCCCCGTCCTCACTTACGGCCCCACCCAGCACATCGACCTGAAAGACTGGCGGCTGCGAGTTTTCGGCCTGGTAGAAAATCCCATCGAGTTAGACTGGGAGGCCTTCACCAAGCTCCCCTGGACTAAAGTCGAAGCCCCCTTTCACTGCGTCACCCAGTGGAGCAAGCTCCAGAACTCCTGGGAGGGCGTCCTCTTCACCGACATCGCCTCCATCGTTAAACCCAAGCCCGAGATCAGGTTCGTCATCGCCCACTGCTACGGCGACTACACCACCAACACCCCCATCGACGCCGTCATGGACGGCGTGGCCCTCATCGCCCATATCCACGACGGCAAGCCCCTCACCGCCGAGCATGGCGGTCCCGTCCGCACTGTCGTTCCCAGCCGTTACGGGTGGAAAAGCGCCAAGTGGGTCAACGCCATCGAGTTCTCGGATGTTGACAAGCCAGGCTTCTGGGAAGTACGCGGCTACCACAACAACGGCGACTACAACAAAGAGGAGCGCTTCTGGCCGGAGCTGGGGTGACCCGCCGCCCCTCCAACCCCCGTCGTGACCGCGACCTGGCCTGGCTCGAAAAACTCCGCCTCCAAGGCCGCGCCTCTATCCCCGAACCTCCGCCTCCTCCCCAACTCGCCCATGCCATCGCCGAGTTCAATCGCGGCGACTTCTTTAAATGCCACGAGACCCTGGAAGCCCTCTGGCTCAAGGAAGGCTACCCCGTCCGCCTCTTCTATCAAGGCATTCTGAAAATCGCTGTCGGCTTCTATCACCAACAGCGCGGCAACCGTCGCGGTAGCCTGGCCAAGCTGCGAGAGGGTCTTGAAACCCTGGGGCCTTTCGCACCCCAATACATGGAGGTCAAATTAAACAGTCTGATAGAAGAGGTAAATCGCTGGCTAGAAAACAAAGAACAGATAGAGCAAAGAGCATTACCACTAATACAAAAGATTGTTCCTCAAAGCTCAAAGGCCGCAAACTAGTGCTATTATTTAGTCAAAGCAAATTTCAAGGGGCAGTAACTAAGGGGTTTGCACTATGAGACAACACTTTGTCGCCTTGAGAATGGATGGCCAAATTCCTAAAGAGGCCATGCTTCTCACAGCCGACTTCGTCAAAGAGGACGAGACGTGGGTAGGAACCTGTCTTGAGCTAGGTACATCAACTTATTCTCAGGACCTGGAATCACTCCGTAAAGAACTTGAAGAGTCCATCTTGCTCCAACTTGAAGAGGTGGAAAAGCTAGGGTTCCTAGACGATTATCTTACCGAACGCAAAGTATCTCGGACATCTCTTCCCGCGAATTATGCAACAGGAGCGCACTCTGGTAGATGGCTAACGGTGACAGGCGTCTGAAATGCCTCCCGCTGTTAGCGGCAGACAGCTTATCGCCTTACTAAAGAAAGACGGCTGGACTGAAGCAGGTAGAAGAACGCACGGAATCTTTTTATATAAACGCCTTCCAGGTGAAAAACTCCCTAGGACAACTGTTGTACCGGATAAATCTGGCACTCTTCTAGACGGAGCCCTTGGTGCGATTCTAGGCGTTAAGCAAACAGGGCTTGGTAAAACCGGCCTGCAGTAACTTATTGAACGGTTCGGCCTTCCTTAACCTTCTTTTCAAGTCGACGTTTTCCTAGCCACCTTCTTCTCAAGCCTCTTCCCCTGAAACAGGTACTGTTGCGCGTACCCTGCGTACGGCCCAAAATACTCGTGGGCCCAGCGCACAATGTCGTCGTAATTCATCTTCTTGCCATTCAGATACCACTCGTGCATCGCCCGGCTTACCCACCGGTCGATGGGGAAAGCCTCCATCTTGTCCAGCGAGAAGGCCAGTACACAGTCGGCAATCTTCGCGCCGATACCCGGCAGCTCCTCCAGCCTCGCCCTCGCCTCCCAGTAGGGCATCGTCCGCAGCGACTCCAGATTCAGCTCCCCGTCCGCTACCTGCCGCGCCGCCACCGCCAGGTACTTGGCCCGAAAGCCCAGGGCCAGCTTCCTTAAGGCCGTCTCACCCGCATCCGCCACCTGTTGCGGCGATGGGAAGGTACTCCTGGTCTCGTCCCGCAGTGTCACCGGCGTCCCATAGGTGTTGGCGATGGACTCCATATTGTTGTGTATGCGTGGAATGTTAGAAGTGGCTGAGCATATAAACGCTACCAGACACTCCCAAGGCTCCTGCCGCAGCAGCCGCATCCCCGGATAGTGGCCTATCATTTCCGCTATCCGACTGTCTTTATTTATCCCTTGGTATATGGCGGGTAAGTCATCGTCCAGCCGAAAGTAGCTTTGCAGCATCGGCGTTAGCTTCTCAGGCTTCTCCGGCGCTGAGTACACCTCGACGCCGAAGAGGTCCTGGCGCATGTGCAGCAGATTCCCGTACACCACCCCTGAGTACCACTGCCCGTAACGCTTCCATCGATGCGCCTGCCCACTCTCCAGCGTTTCCTTGAGGTCGAAGGGGTGAGGGAATTCCAGCCTCATGCCTGTTTCCCCAGCCACTGGCTTATGTAGTCGGTCATGGATGCCATAGGCGCAGTGCGGACGCTGCACTCGGGTATCGAGTCCAGGAAGGTGCGTCCATAGCCCTTGCTGACCAGCCGCCGGTCCATAATCACCACCACACCCCTGTCCCTGCTGTTGCGTATGAGCCTGCCGAACCCCTGCCTAAACCGCAGCACCGCCTGAGGCACCGCATACTGGCTGAACGAGTCGTCATACTGCTCCGACCTGGCGGCGAATATTGGGTCCGTGGGAACGTTAAAAGGCAGCCGCACCAGCACCAGCACCTTCACCACCCCCGACGGCATATCCACCCCTTCCCAGAAGCTGCTGGCCCCGAGCAGCACCCCCTGGGGGTTATCGATGAACTGCTGCATCACCCTGTGGGGCGAGCCATCTACCCCCTGGGCAAACACTGGGTGCCCCTCCGGCTCCACGGCATCAATGAGCGACTTGCGCGCCATCCGCAGCGAAGAATGCGAGGTAAACAAGGCTAACGTGTGGCCCTTGGCCGCTCTCACTATCGATGCCAGTCCCCGTTCCAACGCTTCCTTATAGCTCCTATCCCCAGGCTCCGGCAGGTCGATGGGCAAACCCACCAGGGCCGCCTTCTTGTAGTTAAAGGGCGAGCCGACGGTAAGTTCATCGCAGTCTTCTAGGCCCAATCTCTGACGTATAAACTCGAAGCTGCCCTGGGTGCTAAGCGTAGCGCTGGTCAGTACTACCGTCTTTTTCTCATCAAAAAGCTCCTCTTTAAGTCTGGCGCCTACGTCCAGCGGCGCGGAGTGGAGCGACAGAGCGCCCTCGTTGTCCTGCGACAGCCAGTCTACCCTCTCCTCCTGCCCCTCCACGCTTAACACCGCCTCTACCTGTCCCTTGACCTCCGCCGTCTCCTCCAGCCACGCCTCAAAGTTGGACAGCAGCATATTAGCCTCGGGAGCGTCGGTCAAAGAAAGGCTTGATAGATATCTGTGCAGTTTCTCCACCCGTGTCTGCACCTCACCCAGGGCCACGCTGGCGTTGTCCCACGCCTCCTCCACCCTCGACCACGCGCCCTGGGCCCTAGCGCTGCGAGTGACCCGCACCTGAAGCCGGTCATTCAGTTCGCTGCGATGGGTCTGCATAAACTCTTCATTGGCCCCCCAAAAGCGTGCCCAGGCGTCCCGCAGCCTCGGGACAAAACCCTCGGCATCGCTCATCAAGGTCCTGAGGTCGGTCTTCTGTAGCTCTGTTAGGCTCGGCCTTCGGAGCATCAGGTTCAAGTCCGACATCCATCGAGTTAAGGTCTCCGTCTGCTCGGTGAGCCAGCCCTGCGACACCTTGAATCCAAGTTGGTCTGTAGCCTCCTCTTCCAGGTTATGGGCCTCATCCACAATCAGATGTTCATAGTGAGGTATAAGGCTGCCTCCCCTCGCCATGTCTGAAAGCAGCAGCGCGTGGTTCACCACCACTACATGCGCCCCCTCGGCCCTCTCCCTCGCCGACCGCAGAAAGCAGGCCCCTTCCCGCAAGCCTAAACACTTCCCCTTCTCCCCTGCTGAAACCTTGGCCCACATGCCGGCATCCTTCCCTGATAGGTTCATCTCTGCCTTATCGCCGGTACTCGTAGTCTGAAGCCAGACCAGGCATTTGCTCAAAAGCCGCGCCTCGTCCGTGGACAGGTTGTCGCTGCGGGACAGGGCGGCCCATCGCCTCATGCACAGATAGTTGGTGCGGCCCTTCAGGCTCGTCCCTTTGAACTCGCCCAGCGTTAGCGTGTCGCCCTTCTCCAAAGCCTGTGCCAGGGCTGGGATATCTTTTGTCAGGAGCTGCTCCTGTAGATTGATAGTGTTGGTGGAGACCACCACACGCACGCCATTCTTGACAGCGTAGAGTATGGCAGGCAGCAAATACGCCACCGACTTCCCTACCCCCGTCCCTCCTTCCACTATCACCCGTCCGCCCTCGTTAAAAGCCTTGACCACTGCCCTCATCATCGAAACCTGCTGGGGCCGGTGTTCAAAATTCGGAATCTCTCGGGCTAGAAGTCCACCCACCGAAACCATCCCCACCAGCTCCCTTTCGTCCAGCGCCTGGCGCGTTTGCGACTCCCGCAGCGGCGTCAGTCGGACCAGCCGCGCCTCCACGGCCTTCAAGTCAAAGCCGCCGAGGCCAACGCTGCTCCTCCGACTGTCCGAAACCGCTAGCAGATCCGACACTGGCCATCGCGCCCGCTCCGCCATTACCCTCACCTGGTCCAGCACCGCCGCGTCCACCTCCTCCACTCGCTTCAGCAGCGCCAGAAAAACCTCCCTGGCTATCTGGGCGTCGGCCAGCGCTCTGTGCGGCCTGTCGTGTTCTATCCCCAGCCGCTTTGACAGCAGCGACAACGAGTATTCAGGCGCGCTGGGCAGGAATAGCGATGCCAGGTCCCATGTGTCGTAGGGAGTGTTATTTAAGGTTAGGCCGTGCTTGGCCAAAAACTGGAGGTCGAAGGCGATGTTATGTCCCACCACCGGGTACGAGCCCACAAATTGCGCCAACCGGCCCGCCACCACGGCAAAGGGAGGCGCCGAGTCAACATCCTTCTGATGTATGCCCGTCAGCCTCTCGATGAATTGGGATATAGTCGTATATGGATTTACAAAGGTGCTTAAGGTTTCCAGGACTTCCGACCCACGAAACTTCACAGCCCCCACTTCTATTATTGAGTCTTGCTTGTGGTCCAGGCCGGTGGTCTCTAAATCTAAAGATACGTAGACCCTTTCCCGGGCTGGCTCCCTTTGAGAGAACAGGCTCATATCACCCCCTGACTGAAGACCCTAGCCCTTGAAGGGTTGGACCAGGCCGACCCGCAGGCCATAACCGGCGTAATATCGCCCGTTCCTCAGCGCTTCGATGAACTCCGCCTCTGAGCGGATATCGTCTAGGAACATGGTGGTGCAGCGTCCCAGCCCGTGAACAGAGTGGGCGTCGCTGCCGCCCGTAGTGTTCAATTTCAGCCGTTTGGCCACTTCCCAGGCAAAAAGGTTCTCGCTGTCTATGGTGCTGCCGTTGGCCGCCTCCACGGCGTCCACCATCTGGAACACAGGATGCTCCGTCCCCTCCTCCACATTGGTAGGAAATGGCCGGCCGTCGCGGTAGAGGTACGGCCGCGAGTTGGGACGCGGGTCGTGTATGCCGCGAAAAGGGTGGGCCGTTACCATGGCCCCGCCGCACTCCTTCACTACCCGCCTTAGTTCGCCAATCTCTGAAATCCCCGACACGTAGCTGTCCAGGCCGAAGACCAGCACGTGTCCCATATCGGTATCCACTTCCACACCTCTGATAAGCAATAGGTCATGCTTGCTGGCGAAATCGGCGAACTGATGTCTATCCCATGGCGCGTTATGCTCAGTTATACAAATACCCGGCAGTCCTAAGCGCTTTGCTTCTAGAACCATCTCCTCCGGCGTAAGACTGCTGTCGCTGCTGCCTTTGGTAGTGTGCACGTGAAGATCGATAACGGTAGCCATGGGCAGAGTTATTTTATTGTCCTCTCCAGGAAGCGTCAATTGATTGAATTATGTAAGGGTTTCCTGAATATTTTACGCGCTCCCAATGCTAGAATCGCCAAGATACACCATTCCCCACTAGAGGGAGGCTATGCAAGAGACCGTTAATTCGTTCCTCCATCACCTGGTAGTAGAAAAGGGCTTCTCTCCCAACACCCTTGAGGCCTACAGGAACGACCTGAACCAGTTCATGGAGTACGTCCGAGGCAAAGTCCCTTCCCCTAATGGCGCAGGCACCTGGTCCCAGGTCGACATGAAGCTCCTGACGGAATACGTCGTCGACCTGCGTGGAAAGAAGCGCTATCGAGACAGCACCGCGGCCCGAAAAGTGGCCGCAATCAAGTCCTTCTTTGGCTTTTTGCTGCAAGAAGGGCTGCTGGATAAAGACCCCAGCGAGAGCCTGACCGGCCCCAGGCCAGGCCGTACCTTGCCCAAGTATCTAACCGAGGATGAGGTAAATCGCCTCCTGGAAGAGACTAAAAAGGAGTCCAGCCCGGAAGGACAGCGCGACTACGCTATCCTCGAAATGTTATACGCCACCGGCCTTCGGGTGTCGGAGCTGGTGTCCCTAAATCAGGACGACCTGAACCTCCGAGAGGGTTACGTGCGTTGCATTGGCAAAGGCGCCAAAGAGCGTCTCGCCCATATTCATCCCCAGGCCGCCACAGCCCTGGAGAGCTACATCAAGACGGCCCGCCATAAGCTGCTGGGGGATTCTAAAGACAAGGCCCTTTTCCTGAACCGTCGCGGAGAGCGTCTGACGCGTCAGTGGATTTGGGCAATCTTGAAAGCGTCGGCCAGGAAAGCTAATATAAAGAAGCCCCTGACTCCACATGTTCTGCGTCATAGTTTCGCAACCCACATGCTCAGAGGAGGGGCCCCTCTAAGGCACGTTCAAGAAATGCTAGGCCATTCCAGCATTACCACCACACAGATATACACGCATTTAACAGATGAACATCTGCGCAAGGAGTACGACAGGAGTCACCCAAGGGCCTAAGCGCGCTGTCGCCCCGGCCTCAATTCCTGTCGCCTTGCGAAATCCCAGGCTATCGCCATGCGAATAGCTATGGGCAGTGACGACCGTAGCCTCCTTACCCAGAGCGTACTCGAGGATCTCCAACGACGCGGTTTCGAGGTCGAAACGTACCGAGCGTTGCGAGAGGGTTGCGATCCTAACTGGCCGGACGTCGCCTTCAGCGTCTCACGGGTGGTGGCCAGCGGCAGATGCCAGCAGGGTATCCTCTTCTGTTACACCGGCACCGGCGTTAGCATTGCCGCCAACAAGGTGCCCGGCGTCAGGGCCGCCCTCTGCTCCGACGCTGAAACCGCCAGAGGCGCCCGCCTCTGGAACGACGCCAACGTTCTGTGCCTAAGCCTGAGGCTAACCTCTCCCCAGGTAGCCAGGGAAATCTTGGACGCCTGGTTCTCTACGGAAGGTATTGACCCAACTGAAAAACCCAATATAGACAAAATCAAAAAGGCGGACGCCCTCCATGCCGGGACCGCACTGGCTGGAAGCGCCCCTCACCCATCCCAAGAGTATTAAGCCTTTAGTCTAGATACCTGGGCCATTACCTAAAGGGAGGCGAAGTTATGGCAGTAGTGACGTTGAACGGGCAGATAGGCAGCGGCGCCCTGGAAGTAGGACTTAAGACCGCCCATCTCTTAAAGGCTGACTACGTCGACCGCTTAATATTCGCTGAAGCGGCCAAGAGAATTGGGGCCACAGTCCAGGCGGTGGCAGAAAAGGAACGGGAGGTGCTAAGGCTGCGCGACCGCGTCGCCAGGTTTATGCAAAACTTGCTGGAGCGCTCCGCGATGTCAGGTGCGGGCGGCGAACCCTACTTCGGGCCTGGCATTGAGGTGATACTGTCCAGGGACTATTATACCGAAAATCCTGACGAGCCTATTACCCAGGGCCATGAGCTGGATGACGAGAAATTCATACAAGTGACCACCGCCGTCGTGAAAGACCTTGCCAAGGGCGGCAATGTAGTTATCGTAGGCCGGGGCGGCAATATGATCCTCAAGGATATGCCGGGCGTTTTGCACGTAGGCGTCGTAGCTCCCAAAGACCGTCGAATTCGTACTATAATGCAGAGAGAACATTTAGAAGCTAAAGAAGCCTCTGAATTTGTGGACCTTCATGAGGCGGCTAGAGTCTCATACTTTAACAAGTTCTTTGGAGCGCACCCGGACAGCCCCAGCTGCTATCACCTCATGATGAACATGGCGGACATCAAGACCGACACGGTAGCCCAAATCGTTGCCGATGCCGCCCGTGATATGGCCGCATAAAGCTAAAGTTTGCAAGGAGCAATCATCCATTCATGCCCAGTAGAGGACGCCGCGTTGCGGCACGACAGGCCCAGTTAAGCCGGCGAAAAAGGCGGGACCATGGCCCCGCCAGCATACCTGCGGACCAGCCTCGCTCCGCCAGCGCCACCCTGGATACGCTGGCACCGTCGCCTATTGCGCCGACAGTCGGCGCAGTGCGGGCTGAATCCAGGACTCCCCAGGCCCCACCCCGCCGCACTGAGCAGAGGCACATGGTTTACCATTACGTAGGGCCTGAGATGCGCCGCATTATCATACTTACCGGCGTAATAGTCGCCGTATTGGTGATTGCCTCCTTCCTGATCAAGTAGGTTCCCATGGCTGGATACCGGTTCGCCGAGCGGCTTCGAATAACCCCTGGGAGACCGGGCGTCTACATCATGAAAGACGCTCAGGGCAAGGTCTTATACGTTGGCAAGGCCGCCAACCTTCAAAACCGCCTGCGCTCCTATTTCCACTCCTCGACTCACGAGCCAAAGATCACCCGTATGGTGTCACGGCTGGCGGACTTTGAGTTTATTGTCGTCGACTCCGCTGCCGAGGCTCTTATCCTCGAAAACACTCTTATCAAGCGTCACAAGCCGCCCTTTAACGCCCGCCTCAAGGACGACAAGACCTATCCTTACATTAAGATAGACCGCAAGGAAGACTTCCCGCAGATATACGTCACCAGGCGCGTCGAGAACGATGGCTCCATCTGCTTCGGCCCCTTTGCCACCGCCCACAGCATTCGCAAAACGCTGGACCTGCTAAAGAAGCTCTTCCCCTACCGCTCCTGCACCAAGGTCATCACGGGTAAGGATCCCAGGCCCTGTCTCGAATACTTCATCAATAGGTGTTCCGGTCCGTGCATCGGCGCCATTAACAAAGAGGACTACCATAAGATCATAGATCAGGTCATCCTCTTCATGGAAGGCAAGACCGAGTCGGTGATGACGGACCTAAAGCAAAAGATGTCGGACCATTCCGACCGTTTGGAGTTTGAGAGGGCGGCCGCCTTGAGGGACCAGCTCAAGGCGATTGAACGAGTAGTCGAAGAGCAACGAATCAAGACGGGTTCCGTCGGCGGCGACGACATGGACGTCGTCGGGCTCGCCCAGCGCGACAACCAGGCTTCCGTCCAGGTCTTCTTCATACGCAACGGCAGGCTTACTGGTCACGAAAACTTTGTCATGGACGGCACCCAAGATGAACCGCCTGAACGGGTAATAGCCCGGTTTCTGCAGCAATATTACCTTTCCGCCACCTACGTCCCCCGGCGCATCCTCTTGCAATCCGCATCTGAGGAAGCGGAAGACATACAGTCGTGGCTTCGTCAGAAACGCCAGGGCGCGGTGTCCCTGGAAGTGCCGCAAAGGGGCGACAATCGAAAGCTGGTGCAGATGGCCTCAGAGAACGCCCAGCAGCACCTCAATCAGCTAAGGGTGAAGTGGTGGAGCAACGCTGACGCGCTTCAGGAAGCCGTGACCGAACTCCAGGAGGCCCTGGACCTGTCCGGCCCTCCCAGACGCATAGAGTGTTATGACATCTCCAACATACAGGGCACCAATTCTGTGGGGAGCATGGTGGTCTTTGAGGACGGCGCCCCTAAGCCCGCCCAATATCGCCGATTCAAAATTAAAAGCGTGCCAGGCGTAGACGACTACTCCATGATGCAGGAGATGCTTCGACGGCGGTTTAAGCGCCTCTCGGAGATGCGCGGCAAGGCAAAGGATAAGGCGCCCGATGGCGAATACTTTGAGGATAAGGACGGGCGCTGGGGTGTCGAGCCGCACCTGGTGCTAATCGATGGCGGAAAGGGCCACCTGTCGGCGGCCCTGGAGGTGTTCCTCGAGCTAGGCCTCGACTTCATACCGCTGGCCTCCATCGCCAAAGAGAACGAGGAGATATTCCTCCCTCACACGCCTGAGCCTATAATTCTGCCTAAAAGTTCGGCGGCCTTACATCTTGTCCAGCGTGTACGTGACGAGGCGCATCGGTTCGCCATCACCTACCATCGCAAGCTGCGAAGCCGCGGCAGCCTCAAGTCATCTATAGACCTGGTTACGGGCATAGGCCCCAAGCGCAAGAAGATGCTGCTGCGACGCTTTGGTTCCCTCAAGGGGATCAAAGACGCCCCTGTGGAAGACATCGCGGCGGTCCCAGGCATGACCCAGTCCCTGGCCCTACGGCTTAAGCAGACCCTCTAGTAGGCGTCTTTTAAACTCGGGGCCGCTGCCGCGTCTCATTCTCGGCGGCAGGGACTGGCGAAACAGCCACGTGGTGTCGGTACACCATCTCTCACTCAGAGCCGAATAGGAAATCCATAATTCCTATTTTCTATTCCCGTCCTCCGTAGCCCGGGTTAACACCAAAGGCGATAACTCTAAGATCGGGCCATCGCCTTCTTTTGAGACTGCCAGGTATCTCCCAGTTCTGAAAGAATGTCTTCCGGAAGCTTCTGAAGAGCCTCAAACACCTCACTCTCCTCTTCCTCTATGTGGTGTTCCAGGTTCTCTTTCATAACCACAGCCTTAGCTATAAAGGAAGCGTCATCCGGCCCCCTCTTCAACTCCTCCATAAAGAGCTTAACTACGTGATGCTCCTCCTGGGCTTCATAGAAAAGCTCTTCATCCAACTGTTTCAACTGTGGGTAAATAAGCTTCTCCTCTATCTGAGAATGGAGTGTGACTTCATCCATAATCTTGTGAACAAGCTCTTTTGCCTTCGAAGTATCGTCTTCTTTCTTCTCCTCGAACTGCTCAAACAGACCCTTTACTTCATCATGGTCCTTTTTGATCAGTTCAAGCACTTGCGGCAGCGTAGAAACTTTTGAGTTGCCGTTGGATCGCTTTGTAGCCTTCATCTTCCCCACCACCCCTTAATTGGATTCTAATTAAGCGTACTTTCTGTAAAAGTACACCAAACCGCACAGAAAGACTAATTCAACAAAGCCAAGAGTATATAGGCTGAAAGGCGTGGAGTAACAATTATGATTTTTCCCTGCTTCTTCGGCAGGCTTCTAAAAATCGACTTTTGCCACCCGTAATTTCTCTTGATTTAACTCCTTCCCTTTACGTATTCTTTCTTTGTAATCGATATCGCCATGCTTAAACTTAACATCTCGTATCCCAGCGGCATTGTGGTCTCGCTCGAATGCAGCGACCCTAATACATATCCAGACCTCATGTCGTCCTTAAAACATTACTTGACTACCGACGGCGCTACTAATGGGAGCCCGGCAGCAAGCGCTAAAGCCCCCGCTGCCCCTCCCTTAAACGGTATCCCTCAGGACCGGCAAACCTTCCCTCGGATCGCTAAAGAGGCTGTCTCGCGGGCGCCCCCTGATCCCCATGCCACAACCGGCGAGGCCCAATACAATAATCCTAAGTTTATCGACTTCTGCAAATCCCTAAACCCTGGCAGCGACATGAAACGGGTGATAGTGGTTGCCGAGGGCGCAAAACGCTTTTTGAACATGCCTCAGGTCTCCCCGGACGAATTGCAGAGCCTGCTGCATGCCTTGCAATGGCCCCAGCCTGAAAAGCTGGTGCTTACCCTTCGCAACGCGGCGCGTTCTTCGTACAGATGGCTGCAAAGGGTGCCCGGCCGCCACGGCTATTACACCGTCACGGAGCAAGGCCGCCTAGCCGTTCTACTCAAGTCTCCTGTTCTCAGTTAGGAGACCCTTCAGTAAATTTGACACCCCCCAAGCTCCGTGTTAGCTTTCGTTCTAGGCCCTTAGCTCGTTTACCCTATGAAAATCATTATCCGCAATCCTGTCAGAAGAGAAGTGCAGCTCCAGGGCAAGCGCAGAGTAATCCAACTTCTTAAAGACCTTAACCTTAGCCCTGAGTCTCATATTGTCATTAGAAATCGCGAATTGCTTACCAGTGACGAGTTCGTTAGTGATGACGACCATGTCGAGATATTGTCGGCCATCTCCGGAGGCTAGACATGCGATGTAAAAAGTGTCAAGGCAAAGCCAGCGTAGAGCTTCGACGGCACCATTCCGCCTTTTGCTCGCCCCACTACCTGGAGTTTGTCGAAAATCAGGTGGCCAGAAGCATCAAACGCCACCGAATGTTTTCTACCCACGATCGTATCTTGGTAGCGGTTTCAGGCGGCAAAGACAGCTTGGCGCTGTGGGACTTGCTGCTGAAAATGGGCTATAACGCCTCCGGGTTTCATATTCATCTAGGCATTGGAGAATATTCCAAAGTCTCCGCGGATAAGACCCGGGCCTTTGCCGGCAATAACGACGCTCCCCTAATCGAAATGAGCGTCGAGCAGACCTACGGATTGAACATACCAGACTTATCTAACGCCCTAAGACGCGTCGCTTGCTCCGGTTGCGGGCTCAATAAACGATACCTTTTCAACAAAACGGCTCTGGACAACGGCTTTACCGTTGTAGCCACAGGCCATAATCTGGATGACGAGGCGGCAACCCTTTTGGGAAACATACTGCACTGGGACACACAATCTTTGGGCAGGCAGTCGCCAGCCCTGGCCAGCACTCACGCAAAGCTGGTTAAAAAAGTAAAGCCTCTATATACCCTCACAGAAAGGGAGATGGCCAGCTATTGTTTGCTGCGCGGCATAGACTACGTAGAAGAAGAATGCCCCAATGCGGCCGGCGCTCATTCACTCTTATATAAAGACGTGCTAAATCGGATAGAAGTGGAGGCTCCAGGGAGCAAGCAGCAATTCCTTCAAGGGTTCTTGGAAAGGCTCCAACCAATACTTCAGCAGGACCAAGTGACGCTAGGGGAGTGTTCGCTATGCGGACAGCCCACTACGGCGGAAGTCTGCTCATTTTGCCGGACCTGGGACCGCGCCCTCCATGGTCGGACGCGGCTAACGGTGCGCACCACCCATGACGTTAAAGGGTTATCACAATCACCAGCAGCGTAACTGGCACCGCCAGCATTGCGTATCCTATGGCCCTCACGTTCTCTTCGAGTTGCCTTACTGATTCCGGAGGGACCTCGTACATAGTCTTTCCTAAATAATAGCTAGCCCACAGGGGAATTGCGGAACCTCGGAAAGGCGACACGGGAGAGTAGATGACTGTAGCCGTGAGTTTAAGAACCTTGCCCGGTCGAAAGACGAAGTAAAAAACTATAGCAAGTACTACTAGAAGTAAGATGCCTATTCGCCACATCTGAGCAGCCGGTCCAAATCACCTGCTACTGAGTGACAGTACTATAACAGAACTTAGAAAGCTCCATCAGCAAATTAAGCTAAAGAAAAAGGCCCTTGTAAAACTACAAGGGGCTTTAAAATCAGCTTCAGGGAGTCCTATTTGCTTGCCTTGGACTTGCCGCTATCCTTGGAAACTGCGGCTGTCTTGGACGCCTCAGCGGCATTGGCGGCGGCAGCGCCGTTAGATGACACCGCAACCTCCGCAGGAATGCTACCGGTGGTCCCAGTAGCGCCACCCGTGTAGAGATGACAGGCCACTTTATGGTCCTTGGCGGCCTCAACCAGCAACGGTATCTGTCCCTTGCAGCGTTCCATCAGCTTGGGGTCGGACAGGGCTACCGGGCATCGAGGGTGGAAGCTGCATCCCGTCGGCGGGTTAATGGGAGACGGTACTTCGCCCGGCAGGACTATCTCTTCCCGCACTACGTCCGGATGCGAGGGCAGGGCTGCCGAGAAAAGGGCCTTAGTGTACGGATGAAGCGGCTCTTTGAAGATAGCTTCCGTATTGCCGTACTCAACTATTTTGCCCAGGTACATTACAGCCGTTTGATGGGCCATATAACGAACCGTGGCCAAGTTGTGGGCGATGAGCAAGTACGCCACAGCCGTCTGCTGCTGTAAGTCCACTAGAAGGTTCATTATCTGGGCTCTAATGGACACATCCAGGGCTGAAACCGGCTCGTCCAGCAGAATGAGTTTGGGGTATGAGGACAGCCCGCTGGCTACAGCAATGCGCTGGCGCTGGCCGCCGCTGAACTCGTGGGGGAACAGGGTTCCCTGATAGGGATGCAACCCCACCATGCTGAGCAGCTCTTCAACCCTCTGCTTCACTTCTTGTTTGGTCACACGACGGTTGACCACAAGTGGCTCAGCGACGATGTCCTTAACTCTCATCCTTGGGCTTAGAGAGGACCATGGGTCCTGGAATACCGCCTGAACAGTTGCGCGGTAGTCCTTTAACTCATCACCCTTGAGCACATGGACGTTCTTGCCATATACCCTCACTTCGCCGGAGGTAGGGGTCTCCAGCCGCAGGAGAGTCTTAGCTGTGGTGGTCTTGCCGCATCCAGACTCGCCGACAAGGCCCATGGTTTCACCATCTTTAATGGTAAAACTGATTCCATCCACAGCCTTCACGTGCCCAACTGTCTTCTGGAAAAGAAGACCTTGGGTCACCGCGAAATGCTTTTTTAGATTCTCTACTTCGAGGAGGACTGGAGTGTCTCCCATATTGGATCATGCCTCCAACATGCTGCTTTGTGATCTTTACCTATCTGGTAGAAACCAGGGTACTCATCCCGGCACTTATCCTTAGCGTAAGGACATCGTGCCGCGAATCTGCACCCTATGGGAAGATTGAATAGCTGCGGAGGCTGGCCCTCAATCTGGTACAGCCTCTCCACCTTCTCTTCCATCTTGGGCACTGAGCCAATCAAAGCCTCAGTGTAAGGATGCGCGGGATTGTTGAAGATTTCCCTGACCGGACCCTCTTCAACAATTCGCCCGGCATACATCACCGCGACTCTGTCGCACATTCTCGCCACAATGCCAAAGTCATGGGTGATGAAAATGATGCTCATGCCTGTACGTGCCTGGAGGTCCTTCAAGAGCCTCAGGTACTGAAGCTGGATGGTCACATCCAGCGCCGTTGTGGGCTCGTCGGCTATAATCACCATCGGGTCGCACGCCATGGCAATGGCACCCACCACACGCTGCTTCATACCGCCGCTCATCTGATGAGGAAAGTCGTGCAGTCGTCGGTCCGGGGCGGCTACGCGGACACTGCGAAGCGCGGCCTCAGCGTCCTTGCGAAGGTCTCGCTCCTCTTCCGTCTCATCTTTTCTATGAGCCAAGGCCTCAACCAGCTGATTCCCTACGGTATAAACAGGGTTTAGCGAAGTCTGCGGGTCCTGCAAAATCATAGAAATCTTGCGCCCTCTGACGCTGCGCATCTCCTGCTCTGGTATATCAAGAATGTTCTGGCCGTCCAGAATAATCTCCCCTTCAATGATGCGCGATGCCGGCTTTGGATTAAGCCTGAGCAATGACAGAGAAGTCATTGTCTTGCCGCATCCCGACTCGCCCACAATTCCTATAGTCTCTCCTTGCCGCACGAAGAAGGAGATTCCATCCACCGCTTTCACGGTGCCCCACTTATTAAAAAAGTAGGTCTTTAGGTCCTTGACCTCAAGAACAACCTTGTCGTTGCTCTTGACGCCTTCCGACTTCTTTTTGTCAGTAGTAGTCATCTTACCGTACTGCCTGTCTCGTTCTAGGATCAAGGTTATCGCGCGTCCAGTCGCCAAGCAGGTTCAGAGAAAGCACCG
>VGZZ01000005.1 GCA_016872285.1 SAR202 cluster bacterium
CAAATACGTCCATTTAATGCTCGGCATGTTACATCGCGCCGGTCTTAGCCGCTCCATTCCCAGAGTTCGCTTCGGCCGCTTCCACGGCTAACTTGCCCGGCCCCAAAAGCGTTTCCAACCTCTGCTCCAGTTCCGCGCAATGACCGACGCTGATAGGCATATCGACTCTTACCACCCGGCCGCCTGTGCGTATCCGCAGGTGTACATGGTCGTTGCCTGGATATTCCAGAAGGGCTTGCAGCAAGTCCTGGAGAAGATAAGCGTCCTCTCCCTGGTTTTCGGACTCATCGAGAGTAATCAGGATTGTATTAGTGGGAGCCAAGGGCGTCGGGGTCTCCTTATGGGCGCCGTTGGTCTTGACGCCGTTGGTTTTATTGCCGTTCGTTCTCGATCCGTTGCCGTTCTGCCTAGGGCCGTTTCTTTTTGACTCGATGGCTGACGAAGCGTCGTCGATGCTCGACTCGGATTCCTGGCCGGTATACTCCCTCGCGTCGTCGCAGTAGATTGAGATATCCTCGCCGCGCACCACCACCTTGCCGGTGCAGAGCAGCAGGCGTCCCTCCTGCCACACCCCTCTAGTCCGCTCTAAGGCCTGAGGCCATGCCAGCACCTCCAGCTCACCTCCCAGAAGCTCCAGCGTCGCGCTGAGGAAGGGGCGCTGGTCCTTGGTCATGCGCTGCTGTGTGGAGGATAGCTGGCCCAGCACCGTCACCTGCTGTCCCTCCATCTCCACGTCCAGCTGGTCACGAGAGGCTATAGCCTTGCTGGGAATGCCTTTAGCCAGGGCTTTAAGAGGATTGGAAGAGATGGGTATCCCCAGCAGCTCCTTCTCCCACGCCACCTTCTCCTCCATCAAGGCGTCTTCACCAGTAGGCCTGACCACCACCATAGCCACGTCGTCAGTCGCGGCCACACCCTGGAAGAGGCTTGTCTGGCCGGTCTGCCGCATCCTGGCCTCCCGCTGCGACTGGGCCAGTATCGTTTCCATGACATTGAGAACAGCGCCGCGTTTGCCCAGACAGTCCAGCGCGCCGGCCTTAATAAGGCTTTCCAGGCCGCGCTTGTTCAGTCCCCTGGGGTCGGAGCGCCGCGCGAAGTCCTCCAGCGACTTGAAGGGGCCGCCCTCTTCGCGAGCCTTCACTATAGGCGTCACCGCGCTTTCGCCCAGGTTCTTTATCGCCGACAGCCCGTACCGGATGCTTTCCTTGCCATCGACATCCTTGTCCAGGGCAAACTCCACGTCGCTGCGATTCACGTCCGGCGGCAGGATGGGAATCCCCATCCTAAGGCACTCGTTGATGGCGTTGTTCATCTTCTCCGGCTGGTCCCGCCGCGCGTTAAGCACCGAGGCCATGTACTCAAAGCGGTAGTTAGCCTTAAAGTACCCGGTCCAGTAAGAGATGAGGGCATAGCTAACGCTGTGCGCCTTATTGAAGGCGTATCCGGCAAAAGGCTCAATGAGGCTGAAAACCTCCTCGGACAACCCTTTGGAGAACCCCTTCTTGACCGCGCCCTCCAGGAAACGTTCCCGCTCCTTGCGCATAAGCTCAGGAATCTTCTTGCCCATGGCCTTGCGCACGATATCGGCGCTGCCCAGGCTGTAATCCGCGAAGGTCTGAAGTATCTTCAGCACCTGGTCCTGGAAGACAATAATGCCGTAGCTATCCTTTAATATTTCGTCCAGGCTGGGGTGAGGGGAGCGGACAGGAATGCGCCCGTGCTTGGCGTCGATGAACCGAGGTATCTGCTCCATAGGGCCGGGGCGATAGAGGGCTATCATCGCGGCCACGTCATTAATCGCCGTCGGTTTCAGCTCCTTAATATTGCGCTGCATCCCCGCGCTTTCAAGCTGGAACACTTCGTTGGTATGGCCCGATGACAAGAGATCAAAGGTCTTCTTGTCGTCCAGCGGTATCTTCTGCAAGTCCAGGCTGAGACCCCGGGTCTTCTGCAGCATCTTTACGGTGCGGTCTAGGATGGTAAGGTTTGTGAGGCCCAGGAAGTCCATCTTCAGCAGCCCCAGCTTCGCGATAGGCTCCATGGCGAACTGAGTCATCGATACCTGGCCCGCTTCGCCACGCACTGGCTGCTGCAGCGGTATGTACTCCGTCAGCGGCTCGTCTGATATTACGACGCCAGCGGCGTGTGTGCTGACGTGGTGGGGAATCCCTTCCAGCCCCTGGGCGTCGTCCAGGAGGTTCTTTATCTCTGGGTCGCCGTTGTACATATCCTTCATTTCAGGAACGCCTTCCAGGGCGTCCCTGAGCGTGCGCACTTTGAAGGGGACGAGCCGCGCTATGCGGTCGGTATCGGCGTAGCCCAGCCCTCGCGCCCGGCCCACGTCGCGAATCGCCGCCTTGGGCCCCAGTGTCCCGAAGGTGATGATTTGCGCCACCCTATCTTTGCCGTACCGCTGCATCACGTAGTTCAGGACCTCGTCGCGCCGGTCGTCCTGGAAGTCCATGTCGATGTCCGGCATCTCTTTGCGTTCTATGTTCAGGAAGCGCTCAAAGACCAGCCCGTACTTCAGCGGGTCGGCTTCAGTCACTCCCATGCAGTAGAGCGCCAGGCTGGCGGCGGCGCTGCCACGCACGCCCAGGAGGATACGGTTCTGCCGCGTGAACGACACTATCTCCCACACTACCAGGAAATAGTTAGCGAACCGTGTTTGCCTGATGACATCCAGTTCATACCTCAGGCGTGATTTCTGCTCCTCGGTGGGGTTCCCATAAAGACGCTTTAGCCCCTCCCAGCAAAGCTTTTCAAGGAACTGGTCTGCGGTAAAGCCTTCCGGGACAGGGTATCTAGGCAAATGAAGCTCGCCAAAGACCAGCTTGGTGTTGCACATCTCGGCGATTCGCTGGGTGTTGGTGATCGCCTCAGGCAAGTCCTTGAAAAGCTCCGCCATCTCTTGCGGACTTTTGATATAGAAGGACTCATCCTCCATCTTCAGCCGTTTGGGATTATGAATAGTATCATTAGTAGAGATGCAAATACGAATGTCCTGGAGGTGGGCATGGCCCTTCACGGTATAGTGGCTGTCGTTGGTGGCCACCAGCGGGATGCCCAGGGACTTGCTAAGCTCCAACAGTCCCTTGTTTATCGCCGGAAGCTCCGGGATACCCGAGTGCTCCTGCATCTCCAGGAAGAAGCGTCCAGGGAAGACCTCGTTGCACCACTTGGCCCGGGCAGCGGCCTTGTCCATACGGCCCTCGGTTATGAACCGCGGTATCTGGGCGTTGGGACAGCCCGATAGCACGATTAGTCCCTCCGAGTGCTGCGCGAAGACCTCGTCATCGATGCGTGGCCGGTAGTAGAACCCTTCCAGGTGCGCCTTGGTGACAAGCTGCATCAGGTTTTTATAGCCCCGGTTGTCCATTGCCAGGACGGTAAGGTGGTAGGGGCTTTTCTCCGACGGGTCCTTTATATGCCGGCTCTCCTTGGCCTCGTAGATCTCGCAGCCCAGGATGGGCTTCACCCCTGCCTCCATCGCCGACTGGTAGAAGTCCACCACCCCGTATAATGAGCCGTGGTCGGTGATAGCCAGGGATCCCATGCCCAGCTCCTTGGCCCGATGGACCATCTCATGGATCCGGCTGATGCCGTCCAGGAGGCTGTATTCGGAGTGAACGTGAAGATGAGTAAACATGGTTGGCTTTAGGGCCGCATAAACATAGTATATAGCCATATGGTGGTCAAGGCGGCAAGGGGCAGAATTACAACAAAGCGATGCAACAAATTAATAGGCTAATACAAGGGGTTGTAGCATGTTTGTACTAGTCACTGGCGCTACTGGCTTTGTCGGCAGACATGTTGTCAAGGAGTTGTTGGCCCGGGGACATGCCGTTCGTGCTCTAGTCCACCGAAAGCCCGCCAACGGCGTGTTGCCGGCACCCGTGGAGGCAGCCCAAGGCAGCGTTTCTAACAAGAAGTCCTTGCAGCCCGCCGCTCAGGGCTGCGACGCCGTCATCCACCTTGTGGCCGTCATCAGGAAGCGCGGCCCCAACCCCTTCGATAGGATTAACGTTGAAGGAACGCGAAACGTAGTCCAAGCCGCCAAGTCCGCCGGCGCCAAGCGTTTCATCCACGTCAGCGCCCTGGGCGCCCAGAACAACGAAAGGTATCCGTACCTGTTGAGCAAGTGGAGGAGTGAAGAGGCTGTTAAAAGCGCCGGCCTCCCTTACGTTATTTACAGGTTCTCCATTATGTTCGGCGAAGGCGATGAGTTCACCAACTCCCTGGCGGGGCTGGTGAAGGCCTTTCCGATAGTGCCTGTCGTCGGGTCCGGCAAAAACAAGTTCCAGCCTATACACGTGGAGGACGTGGCCCGGTGCATTGTCCTCTCCTTAGAGAGACCCGAACTGAACGGGGATACCCTGGAGTTAGGCGGCCCTCAATACCTGACCTACGACGACATCATCGACGTTATCGCCCGGACCCTCGGAAAGCGTCCTCCAAAACTCCACATCCCAGTGGCAGTAATGAAACCTATGGCCGCCCTAATGGACATCGCGACTCCCAGGTCTCCGGTCACCACTGACCAGCTAGACCTGTTGGCCGTTCCCAACTACGCTGAGATAGGATCGGTGGAGAAGGCCTCCGGCTTCAGCCCGAGGCCCATGGAAGGAAATTTGGACTACGTGAAGAAAATAAAAGCTTCCGATGGTCTTCGCATCGCCCTGGGCTTCATGCCAAAGCACATCCGCGACCACTAAAACCTAACTTCGTTGACACCTCTTGGGTGGCGGCATAGACTGGCCCTTAGTAACCCAACGGAGGCGATGGAATGGCCTGGAACGGCTGGAAGGTTATCGACATGGACTCGCACATTCAGGAGCAGCCCGCTCGAATGTATAACGGCTATGTGGACAAAGAGTACGAGGAGGACTTCCAGCGCCTCAAGAAGGCCATCGAGGCCAATATCCAGTCCGGCGGCAAGGGCGCCGTGGCCGCCAGCCGATACGCCATCCTGGCGCCCGTAGTCTCCGACGGCACCCTGGGCATGATGGACAGTTTCGGTATGGCCCCCCGCGAGTTTATTCTCCAGCCCAAGAAAGGCACCCGCACCAACTTTGGCCGCCCCGAACGCGGCGACCTCCCCATGATCCGGCCCGAGGTCAACTGGGACGTGAAGGCGCGAATCGAGGACATGGACGCCTCCTATGTGGACGTCGATGTCCTGTACCCTACCCACGTATCCAGCTACTGCGCCCTCAACGACGTGGGCTTCGAGAACGCCCTCTACCGCGCATACCATAGATGGGTCAGCGACTTCTGCTCCCAGGCCCCTGCCCGGCTCAAGTGGACGCTGGTGGCCAACATGCGTGACTCCCGATCAGCTGTGCAGGAGATTAAGTACTGGGCCAAAAAGGACATAAATCTGGTAGGTGTCTATTTCTCACCCCAGGGCCCCAACGACATGCTCCTGGACGACAAAAGCCTCCACCCCATCTACGCCGCCGCTCAGGAGGAGGAGCTTCCCATCCTGGTCCACGGCGGCACCGCCCGGCCTCCCTACGCCCCCGGCACCTTCGACCTCCGCGGCGCCTGGTTCCTGCAGCACTCCCTGGGCAACCCCTGGGCGGGCATGGCCTCCATGGGCGCGCTCATCGGCGGCGGCATCTTCGAGAAGTTCCCATCGCTCCGGGCGGCGGTGGTCGAGACGGCGGCAGGCTGGCTCCCCGGCATCCTTGACCGATACGACAGCCACTACGCCCTGTCGCCGGCCCACGTGCCCTACTTGAAGCACACGCCCAGCCAGGTGGTCAAGGAAAGCGGCCGCTATTTCCACGGCATCGACACCTGGGAAAAGACCCTCGAATGGCTTGTCGGCGAGCTGGGCGAGGACGTCCTCGTCTTCGCCACCGACTGGCCCCACGGCGACACCGCCTGGCCCGAGGCTGTCCAGCAGGTGGTCGAATGGAAAGGCCTCAGCGACAGCGCCAAGCGCAAAATTCTAGGCGAGAACGCCCTGAAGCTCTGCCCCAGGCTGCAAGGGTAACCCCCTTACGGCTCTACTTACTTGCAGTGTTAGAACCCGCAGAGTGGTAAGGTGCTAGATCCCGTCTGGTCCTCTCCCTCCTTGAGGCCTGTCCCGAGTATCCCCCGAGGGAGGGAGAGTTAGAGAGGGGGGTCGGGGTGGAGAGGAGCGGGAGTCTTCATTCGCCACGTCCATAATTATTAGTCCCCTTACGATTGAATGAATGCCGCCTCGACCTTTCAGCGGGGCGGCATTTTTGTTTCTTATGCCTGGGTGGCGGGCTGCTTGGCGCCGCCCAGGGCCGCCACAAACTCTTCAGTGTTTACCACGCTGGCTATGCGCGGCAGGAGGTGCTTAAGGGCGGCCTCGTTGACCACAGGGTCGCGGTCGGCGCAGCCGTCGGCCAGGACCACAATATCCAGGTCCATATCCACCGCGTCGCGGGCCGTGGACTCGACGACCCCCACAGAGCTAACGCCAGTCAGGACTACGGTAGTAATCCCCCTCCCGTAAAGCACCTGCTGCAGATCGCTGCCGGTGAAGGCGCTCATTCGCTTCTTCGTGACTATAACGTCCCCCTGCTGCGGCGCCACCTCCTTGCATATCTGCGCCTCCGGCGAGCCGATTTTCATTCGCCCCGCCTCCTTGACCGCCTTGAACCATCCAGTCTTGCCAATCTCAGGGTGGCCCTCCCTAAAGCCAACGACCACGTGTATAACCGGCACCCCAGCGGCCCGGGCCGCGGCCATGCCGCGCTGCAGGACTGGCATGAGACGCTGCCGCTCTGTCGTAGGCAGCGCGCCGACGATCCCCTCCTGGCAGTCCATCACCAGGAGTGCGGAGGAGCCTTTATTTATAGAGAGGGCCATGGTTATCACCTTCGATAAGAGTTCAGAGAGCGGAGCGCAGGGAGTATCCCCACTGTCGGCATTCGGTGTCAAGAAGATGCCGGCGATGATGCCATGAAATATCGCGCCGTCCTGAACAGCCCTGCCCAAAAACAACCGTGTTAATTTAGGCGGCTTCCATGGCCCCGACAAGCCAAAGGCCCCCCGAAATCGGGGGGCCTTAATCCGCGTGCGCTGAAACCCAGGCTACTTGAACATAGCCTTGGTGTACTCGTGATGCCGGGTCGGGCCAAAGTGCAAGTGATTGGCCAGGTATTCCTGCACCACACTGGGGTCGTAGGGGACCTCCGGCAGAATGTACGCCATTGGCACGATTAAGTGCTGGTCGTACATGTAGTCGCCAATCTTGATCATCTGGCCCTGGATCTCGTTGGGCTGAAGCCGGGCCTTGAGGTCCAGGAACATGTCGTCCAGCACGGGCACCTCCCAAGAAGACGAGCCGCTTCCCCCTGCCACGTTGCTCATGGGGAAGGTCCAGCCCAGGTAATTCCGGTAGGGATAGGTGGAATACCGGATAAAGAAGATGCTCTTGTTGTATCCCCGGTTCCGCTGCTTGGTCAGCACGTCGCCGGACGGAATAGTCTCAATCTTTGCCGTCATACCTATGCTCTTCCAGTACTGGGCCACGGCCTCTGACACCTCAATCATCTCCGGCACGCCTGAAAACTTCGCGGTGGTCAGCGTGAACTCGAACCCGTTGGGATATCCGGCCTGGGCCAGGAGCTGCTTCGCCTGATTGGGGTCGTACGGGTAAGGCGCCCACTCCTTCTTATGGTAGTCAAAAAGCGGCGACATGTTATGGATGCTGAAAAGGACGGCGGCCTTGCCCCAGAACTTGTCTACAAGCTCCTGCCGGTTAATCGCCAGGTTAGCCGCTTTGCGCACTTCCAGCTTCCGGAAGGGATCGTCGGCGCTGTAGCCCGGCGCCACAGGCTCAGTTTGCCCTTGCTTGCTGCCCGCCCTTATAGGCATAGGCTTGTCGTAGTAGAGACCGCTGAAGAAAGCGTAGGCGAAGAAGCCGGGCGTTGTGCTGGTCGCAATCTTGTAACCCTGGCCCTTAGCCTCTTTCAGCAGCGACTTGGGCACGTCCGCGATGTGGACTTCCTTGGCCAGCAGCTGCGCCAGCCGGGTCGCATCCTCCGGCACGTAGAAGAACTGAAGCTCCTGGAAGTCAGCGGTCTTTCTCCAATGGTTCTCGACCCGCTTGTGAAGAATATGCTGGTTAACCTTTATCTCCACAAACTGGAAAGGCCCCGTTCCTACCGGGTTATCCAGATACTTCTCCAGCCCTCCCACCTTGTCTTGATAGTCCTGGCTTATGATTCCCGCCACCCACTGTTCGCTGAGCCAGAACGGAAGGAAAACGTCCAGCTTAGCCGCCTTCCAGACCAGCTCATTGGGGCTGACTATCTGAAAGTTTTCATCCTTCAGGCCCATGTCCTTGAATATCTGGTAGCTGGCTAACGAATCGTCGCGGCCAACGGAGCGGAAGGTGGCAATGTAGTCCTTAGCGGTGACTTCCACCCCCTTGAAGTCGCCCACTGTATGAAACGGGATACCCTTCTTTATCTTGAAAGTCCAGGTCTTCCCGTCGGCGGACATAGCCCAGCTCTCGCCTACCTGCTCGTTGTTTAGCTCTTCGGTGAAACGGTTCATCCCTATAGGATGCTCATACATACCCTTAAACGGACCCGTGCCGCTTTGGGCTACTTTCCACATCATGTTAGTCTGCTGAAGCGGCGGGACTATCCCAACCTTAAGCCTCGGCGAGACCGGCACCTTGGGGGCGGCGGTGGGCGTTGGAGTAGCCGCCGGCGCCGACGTTGCGGTGGCCGTGGCCTGCGGCTGGCTCGTGACGCCTCGGGTAGGCGTATTGTCCTCTCCGCAAGCCGCAATGAACAGCATTAACCCCAGCAGCAATGTCAGCGGGAGCATGAACTTCAAAACTAATCGAATATTCGTAACCAAGGACTGGTCCTCCTCTCAATATTTATGAACTCAAAACGTGGAGTCAGGCTCTGCTAATCTATACATAGCGGAAAATTTTGGCGGCAATAACTCGTAAAAGACTAAAGCAGTGTCTTCTAGTTGCTAACCGCTGTATCCGCCAGAACCTAGCATTATATCAGCATAAAGTCAATATATACTTTTCGAATTCTATATCATCAATCCATCCGCATAATCGATATCTAAATATCAGCGATTGCTGTCCATACTCATAATTTAATTCCCAAAATCTTTCCTCGCGCTGCTCCGCTCTCAGCCTAAGATCGCTTTCTATGTCCATGTTCATGGAACCTGCTACCCCATTCGGACTATTCGCGATGATAATTGACCCGTTTTCGTACTGTGCATATACTCAAATTTGAAGCTCCTCAAGGAGGACACGCGTGTATTCCCACATCGTCGTGCCCGTGGATGGTTCCAATCTCTCGGAAAGCGCCCTGCCCTGGGCGTACGCCTTAGCCAAAGCCTTCGAAAGCAGAATTATCCTAGTAGAGGCCCTTGCCCCCGGCGAAGCCACCGCCGGCCACTGGAAGGAGACTGAAGCTAAGACACGCGGGGCCATGGCAGAGGCGCGCCGTAAGGAGCAAGCCTACCTTACTATGTTGGAGCAGCGTCTCCACGGCGTTCAGACCGCCCATTCCCTCAAATCAGGCCGTCCCGAAAGAGTCATTGTGGCCGAAGCCAAACGCCACGGCGATTCCACCCTCATCGCCATGTCAACCCATGGGCGCACCGGTATTGGCCGATGGCTCGTAGGCAGCGTCACCACAAAAGTTATCCACGGCGCGCCTTCCTCTATGCTGATCGTACGGCCTGAGCAACAGGACAATCACAAGCAGTTGGAAGCCAGGTTAAGGCATGTCATCCTGCCGCTGGACGGCTCCCCCCTGTCCGAGGCCGCCACACCCACCGCCTTAGAACTGGCAGTTAAGCTCAATTTGCCCATAACTCTAGTACGCGTAGTGCCCACAGCCCAATTTACCGCCGCTGGCGGCTGGGCCGGCACTTACGCCGGGGGCTATGCGCAAGTCCTGGAAGCTGTCGAGTCGGAAACCAAAGAATACCTGGCTGCCAAAGTATCGGACCTGAAAGGCCGTGGAATCTCACAGGTGGATTCCAAGATGTTCTTGGGCGACCCGGCCGGCCACATAGTGGACCTGGGACGAGAGAGTGAGGGCAATCTTATCGTTATGTCTAGCAGAGGCCGCACAGGCCTGGGCCGCGCGGTCCTCGGCAGCGTCGCTGATAGGGTGGTCTCCAGCTCCGGAGCGCCCGTCCTCCTCGTCAAAACCTAGCCCGCCGCCTCACCTCCAACCTCCATTTATCCGAGACCCCATCGTGAATCAGCGGTTGCCGTCTTTAAGGGCCCTTCCGGCGAAAAAGCGAGAAGAAGCGGTCCTGGTAATGCTGGAAAAGGCCCCATCGGTCCAGCTCTCTTTTCAGAATTGCGGGATCCGCGCCCCTCTCAGTGTCTCTAAAAAGCTCTTCAATGCGCTGGATCGCCGCTCTTGGCGCTTCCATCTCCCCCGCGGGATCAAACAACCGGCGCGACTGCAGCTCTTCAACATTCCCCGCCACAGACGCCGCCGTGTATTCGTAAATGAACTTTAGCAGCGACACATCCCATAGCTCGTCAACGCCCAGCATCACCACAGAAAGGTTGTTGCTTTCGTCCTTCAGCCTGCTGCTCACCCGCTGGGCCACCTCAACGGCCGCTCCTTCCACTATCTCCATCTCGCCCGGCTCGTTCTTGTAGTGGTAAAGCAGCCCAGGCGCATTGGCGCCATGACGGAGAGCCAGGGAGTTGAAATACGCCTTGGCGTCATCTCCAAAACCATCAAGCTGGGCCATATACGCTGGCGTGACAACCTGAGGCCGCTCCGCGGTCACAACCCCTTGCCTGATAACCGCCTCCGACGGCCCGGGGGCTACCTCTTTGTAAACCGGTTCGGTGACAATAAAATACTGCAATCTCGTGACGCCAAAAGTGTGCAAGTATTGATGAGGCGCCTTCACTACCTGTGTCCTTGAGACGGCGTCTATCAAACGACGGTATTGACCGTCCAGGTCCTCCATGTCAGACCATCTCAACGAGATGCTTCTTGTTCTCTTCCAGATGCTGCTCGTACTGACGGTCAATCTGGCTGGCAATCCGCATCCACTGCTGTTGAAACTCCGGCAGGGTCTCCACCTGTATCTGGACCTGCCCTTGCTGCGTTCCCCGCTGGCGGCTCAGCGCCTCCATGACCTGTTGCTCCATCTGCATCTTCAACTGCTGTCTGGTCTGCTCCCTCTGAGGCACCGCGAACTGCCAGTACTGGTCGGAAACATACTTGGCGCGGGATAACAGTTCCTTGGCTTTGGGCTTCTCCTTAAGAAGCCTCTCCAGGCCCTCAATCATTTTAGTGTTCGCCAGATAAGTTGCCTGGGTCCTGGGCAGCTGCAGATTCGAGATTAAAACGTTAGCCATTCCTCTAACTAGATAAGGCCGGTGCTCCGGCGGCGCGCCGGCGATTTTCGAGAACGGGGCGCTCTCCCCCTTTATGAACTCCCCCGCCAGCTTCTGGCCTTCGGGCAGCAGCTTCCACTCCAGTCGCTGCCTATCGTTGGGCTTCTCAAGCTGCTCAATCTTCTCCATGGCTCTTTCGTATGCGGATTTAATGCGGTCCATATTCTTTCTTATAAACTCCCATCGCGGTACGTACAGTATAGCAAGATGTCCAAAAGGCATGAAACGCCCTTTGCGGAACTTACCACTCATGCAGATGTTGACCCGACGACGCCTTTGTGCTATCTCTCTGCTATACACAAGCGCATCGGAGGCCCTATGTCGGAAAGCATTGGAAAGAAACTAATAGAATCTGCTCAGAACGCCGTGCCCTCTATCTCCACGGACGAGGTCCAAAAGAAGTTGCAGCGCCGGGAAAAGATCGTCGTTCTGGATGTCAGAGAACCGGACGAATGGGCCAACGGCCACATAAAGGAGGCCACTCTCCTTGCCCGTGGGCGCATCGAGGGCAGGATTGAGGAGATGATCCCAGACAAGAACACTCTCATAGTCACCCATTGAGGGGGCACAGGCCGCGCTGCCCTGGCAGGGCAGACCCTTAAGAATATGGGATACAAGAACGTGTGCTACATGAATCCCGGCTTCAGCGGCTGGAAGGAGGAGGGCAAGCCCATCGTTAAACCGTCCTAAATCCCCACTGCCCCCGTCATTTCGCCCTTGAACCCCCTATTGCTTTCGGGGGTATACTAGAAAAACCATGGCGACTATTTTACTGGTGGATGACGAAAAGTCGGTGCTGGACATGCTTAGCGCATGTTGCGAGGAGGCTGGCCACCAGCCCCTCCCCGCCTTAAGCGCCCTGGAAGCCCTGCGGCTCCTTTTCAAGTACCAGCCCGGTCTGGTTATTACCGATATCCGAATGCCCGGCATGACGGGTTTCGACCTGGTGAAACGCATCCGCGAGGTCACTGATATACCTGTCATCCTTCTTAGCGCCATGGGCGGCGAAGATGAGAAGGTCATAGGTCTGAAGCTGGGCGCGGACGACTATTTGGTAAAACCTATCGGCATCAAGGAGCTGTCCGCGCGAATTGAGGCGGCCCTCCGGCGCGCTAAAACCCCCGTCACAGCGCCCAGGGAGTCTACTCGGACGGCACCATTTCAATCAACCTGGACCGGCAAGAAGCCTATCTCAAGGATAAGAAGCTTGACCTCACGCCAAAAGAGCTAAAGCTCCTTATCTTCCTGACACAAAAGGCTGGGAAAGTAGTATCCGTTCCGGAAATACTACGGTCGGTTTGGGGGTCCCTAGGATACTCGGAAGAAAGCGTGAAATGGCACATCGCCAGTCTCAGACGCAAAATAGAGAATGAGCCCCATAACCCCAAGCTTATCCTAACCGTGTGGGGGTCCGGCTATAGATACGAGCGTCAGCTAGCAGAAGCAGCCTGAACCAGGCCTACCCTACTCCGGCGGTAAGTTTCTCAACCATCGACTGCCTGCTCAACGGGAACTTTATAACCACCTCCGTGCCCTCCCCCTCCGCGCTCTTGACCTCAATGCTCCCGTTATGCTCGGTTACTATACGATGGCAGACGTACAGTCCTAGGCCTGTCCCCTTGCCCACTTCCTTTGTCGTAAAGAACGGCTCAAACAATCGGTGTTGCACGCTCTCCGGTATCCCCCTGCCATTGTCTTGGACCGACACGCCGGCAAACCCGTCCTCAGCCCAGCACTTAACCGTAATCTGACAGCCTGACCCGGAAGCGTCTTTAGCATTCATCAAAAGATTGACAAAGACCTGCTCAATCTTATCCGGCCAGCCCTGGATATACTGCGTATCAGAATAATCCTTCTGAATCTCTACGCCCTTATTCGCGATGTCCCTGCCCACCAGGTCCAGGGCCACGTCCATAGCCTCCGACAGCTTTACCTGCCTGGGCGTGACCGACGGCCTGGAATACGCCAGAAGCTCCTGCACAATCTTCGCCGCCCTCTGGGCCATCTCGTGAATCGCCTCTATATACTCGCGTACCCTCATGCTGGCCAGGTGCTTCTCCGGCGCCCTCAGCAGCAGCTCCGCCCTCCCCAATATCGCGAACAGTGGGTTGTTTATCTCGTGCGCCACACCCGCCGCTAGGGTGCCTACCGACGCCATCTTGGCGGACTGGATTAGCTGTGCCTGCGTGGTCTTCAGCTCGTCCATCTGCTTCTTCAGTCGGGACGCCAGCTCAATGTTTTCCCGCGCCTCTTTAACACTCCGGGTCAGAGCAATATAGGCCAAAGCCATAGGAATGACCATAAGCAGCATGGACCACCAGGCCTCATGCCAGAGCACTAACGCCAGGAATCCTAGGGGCAAGATAGCCGCTTCTTGTACGTTGTCCAGAATCCAGGCCCGCCTCCACATGGACCAAAAAGCGGCGCCTTTTTGTATGGAAAGCATCCCAATCATCGCGGCGACGTTGACAGCGTGTAATGCCATTCCCGCCAGCACTGAGGCTCCCAGCACCCCGGCGCTCAAAAGGGCGCCGTCCTTGCTCCCGCCTAGGCTTTGGAACACCATCCCTGAGAGGCTCACCGACAGGACTACCACGGCGGCGTTGAAAGTCGCCACTTCTTTCCGTCGTCGCAGCCACAGGTCTGCCGATATGGACCCTGCCGCCGTGGCTACCGCCGCCTGAAGCGGCGACAACAGCAGCACCCCCAAAAACAGCGGCGCGATAGCCAGCGACGCATCCGCCTGAGGCGATACCTTCAAAGCGTAGACCAGGGCTATCCCCACCAGCACGGCCGTCAGTCCCATAACCGCTGCCTCCTCCCCTCCCCACTCCCCCGGCCACAAACCCTGGCCTAGAGCCATGACCGCGAGCCCTGCGATCAAAACGGCGCCTATATACCAGCGGTATTTCATTTCTTTACGCCATGCCCTCATCAAAGTCAAGCCAAATTAACCGTAATTAGTCCTAATAGCTGCTATTTGAGCATCAATCTCCCACTGACCTCCGTGTTGGAATCACCCCTGGCTATCTGCTTGAATTTGTCGCCGTCCACTGATGCCATAATCTTGGTCGCATGGGTCGTGGCTGAATGCGTAATAACTGTTACCTCCACATGAGTCACCTTCGATTTGCCGCGCTTCGGTCCGTTTGTAACGGTGGTTACCGAGCCGACGACGCCGCACCCCAGGTCATCGGATGACTCCTTCACTGAAACGGCCGATACACCCTCAGGCAATGTGACGTTGACTGTTATGCCTGTCAGGTCGCAGCCGTTTTCTGTTGGCACGTCCACTCTTATCGCAACGATATGGCCGTTGCTAAGCTCTATGACCGGGTCCACGCCGCTCCAGCTCATCCACGCGGAGCCGGTGGACGGCAAAGCCCATAAGACCGCCGCCATCATAAGGGCGGCAGCCAGAAGGAGGATCTTCTTGCGAGTTCCCATGATATTCAGCACTCTTGAGTTAACCATTCTGACCCCCTGTCGCTAGGGTAATTGTGCCGGTTAGTGACTTCCTATGGTTTCAGTCATTTCAGTTTGGCAATCGCGGGCAAGTATAAGCCATCAAAAGTGTGAAAATGGTGAGATATACTGCTAAGTTTCGTTATTATTCTTTCATTGATTTCTAAAATTCTTTTAAGATTTTCCTCCTTCTCCTAATTCGTTTAGGCACGCTTCCCCGGTATTCCTTCATTAGCCCTTCGCGTTACTATTCAAGTAGTCTAGGTCTCATACCTTAGCGATATCGAAATGATTCGTTGGAATTCTGCATGAATCCTGGCCGTCAAAACAAAGAGCAGCCGCCCCGAAGAGTCGGGGCGGCTGCTCTGCTCGGCCTCTTATAGTTCTAAGATTCTGTGATGGTTACAGTCTTTATGAAGACCTGCTCCAGCGGTTTTGAACGCTCCTGTCCTGTGTCATTGAGGCCTACAGGCACGTTGGCAATGGCGTCCACCGTGTCCAGTCCCTCCTTGACTATGCCAAAGATGTTATAGCTCTTCGGCAGCCCCGCGTTTTGATGCATTATGAAAAACTGGCTTCCATTAGTATTCCGGCCAGAATTAGCCATGGCGATAATGCCGCGCGAGTAGTCCCGCGTCACCGGCTCGTCTTGGAAGCGATATCCCGGCCCCCCGAAGCCAGTCCCCAGAGGGTCCCCGCTCTGCACCATAAACCCCTTGATCACCCTGTGGAACACCACGTCGTTATAAAAGCCCTCCCGTGCCAAAAAAACGAAGTTGTTCACCGTTACCGGCGCCTCTTTCGCGAAAAGCTCCAGGGTTATCTTCCCCTTATTGGTGTCCACCACCGCCTCGTACTTCTTGTTCGCGTCGATGGTCATGGCGGGCGCCGCATTATACGTTTTCTTCACTGTTCCTCCGTTTTGGGGTTGATTTGTAGGACTGGCCGCGGATGAAGGCGCTGTCGCTGTCGCGCCGCCGTCATCGCCGCACGCGCTCAATAAGGCCACGCCCACCGCAGCCGCCACTAGCCAGAGTTTCATTCGGTATGCCGTTCTAACTAGCTCCAACGTCTCACTCCTATATATCGGATTCCAAGCATAAGCCCGATACTGGATACTAACACAAGGCCCATCGCTCCACTAGGCTGGCTTTTGAGCTTCAATCAATACCGAAGCCCCGTCCAGCCGTCTCCTGCGAATTTTCACGAAGCCCACCTCTTCCAGCCATTCTCTAAACACGCTGTACGGCCTCGTCCCCCCCTGCGGCATCACCACCAGAGCGAACAGGTTGAACAGCGAGCTGAACGTCGGCGATACCCCGTCCTCCTCCAGCACGTAGTCCACCACCAGCAGCTCCCCGCCGGGCGTTAATGCGTCGAAGCTCTTTTTCAAGAGACTCTGACACTGCTCGTCCCCAAAGTTATGAAAGATATTGCTGAATAAATGAACGTCCGCTTCCTCCGGCAGCGGTTCGGTGAAAAAATCGCTGCCCTTGGCCGTTACTCGATGCGAAAGTCCCGCTTTTTCTATGTTCTGCCTTGCCGCCTCGCACACCCCAGGGCGGTCTAATATCGTGATCTTTAAGTCTGGGTTCGCCGCCGCCAGCGCCAACGCCATCGCCCCTGACCCGCCCCCTACATCCAGCAGATGCCTTCTGACACGCAGACTGCGCCTAGATGCCAGCGCCCTCGCCGCCGGCGCCCTGAGGTGGTGGGTCGCGACGGCCAGGAGCCGGCCCTCCTCTCGCGATATGGGCACATGCCTGCCTGACTCATCTACGCTCCACAACGCTTTCCCCGTCCTCACCGCCTCTTCAAATCTCAAGAAAGGGCTGTAAAATATCCTATTCATGGCGACAAAGAAATCCCCTAGATACTCCCGCTTTCCCTCCACCAGGAAACCCTCCACCTCATCCGCCACCTTATAGCGCGGCCCCTCCTTTTCTAGGAGCTTCAATGAAGTCATCGCGTCCATCAATATCCGCGCCCCTCTTTGGGATAGTCCCGCCGATTCCGAAAGCTTTTCCACTGTATCTTTTCCCTGGTTCACCAGAGTGAACAGTCTCAAGCTGCACGCCGTCAAAAACGCCTTGGACTGCCAGTAACTTAGCCCCAGGTCTAAAAGTCGCTGACGATGTTGTGACGGTCTCAATACAGGCTTCTCTACTGTGCCGTCCGGCCGCCGTCTATCACTATCTCCGCGCCCGTCACGTAGGATGACTCGTCCGATGCTAGATACACCGCCAGGTGGGCTATGTCCTCGGGTGTGCCCAGCCGTCCAAGCGGCGCCTGAGCCAGCCGCGACGCCATCCTGGCCGGGTCCGCCAGGTAGTCCCTATTCATCGGCGTCAGCACGTCTCCGGGGTGCACAGAATTTACCCGTATGTTTTGCCCCGAGTACCGCAGCGCCATAGCCTTGGTCAGCGCCCTCATTGCCCCCTTGGACGCCCGGTAGTCCACCGACGCCCCGCCGCCGATCATCGCCGCCACCGACGATATGTTGATAATCGAACCGCTCCCACTCTTAGCCATGGCGGGAGCGCAGTATTTTATACCCAGATACGCGCCCATCGCGTTCACATCCATCGTCCGCTGCCAGTCCTCCAGGGTCGTCTCCTCTACAGTTGATCGAGAACCAATTCCCGCATTGTTCACCAGGATATCCAGCCTTCCAAACGTCGCCACCACCAGTGACACCACCCGCTCCCAGTCCCCTTCAACCGACACGTCCATCCGGTCGAACACGACCTCTCCGCCTTGGCCTTTAATACTCTCTGCCGTCTCCCGTCCTTCCCTTTCCAGCACGTCCCCTATCAGCACCCTTGCCCCCTCCTTCGCAAACGCCCCGCAAATCGCCGCGCCAATCCCCCTGGCCCCGCCGGTCACCACCGCAGCCTTCCCTGCCAGCCGGTTCCCCCGCGACGCCTTCACACCTCGGTAACCTCACCCTCATCGATGGCATCCACCAGCGCCGCGCCGACTCGCTTCAACAGGGCCTTCCTTCCCGTCTCCTCCTCCTCATCCCCCAGCTTAGACGCCACAGACTTGATATACATTACCCAGTCCAGCGGCATCCCCTGCGGCGCTTCGCGAGTCAGCACCTCCTGGGCTGTCGAAAGCAAGTCCTCCCGGCCCGACTCCGCCTCCTGCACCACGCCATCGATTATCCGCATGGCGGCTTGAGCAAGCGCGTCCGAGTAGGAGTCTGAAGACCTTCGGGACATGGCTGTATCCGTGATGTTCTCTTAGTAACCTGCAAGCCATTGTACAGGATGGCAAAACTAAGGGCTTATTCCCTTCACAAAGGTCTTATATTGTTCAACGTCTTCGCCCTCTGGCATCGGCACGAAAATATGAGTGATACCTAGGGCCTGATATTCGATGAGCCTTTGCCGCACTTCCCTCTCGCTGCCCACTATCGCCACCTGCGCGGCCAGTCCGTCAGGAATAATGCGGCGTACCGCCTCATAATCTGCGGCTTCTCGAAACTCGCGAGTCCACCCGCCCATCGACAGCACCTTCGTGGCCCTGGTAACCCGCCGCAGTTCTTCCACAATCCTCGGAACGTCAAAATCTTTCGACACCATGGCGTTATCCAACCCGGGAAGGCTGTACATCACGCCCATCTGTTCCTTCATCCCCGCCAGCGCAAACCCCACCTCCTCCGTCACCTTGAAACCTGTCTGCACCGCGAAAATAAATCTTTCACTATCCAGCCCCACCTTAAGCCGCTCCGCCTTTACCAATGGAATCGTTTTGCGCAAAAACTCCACGCTGGGCCAGCTAAACACCAGCCCGTCGGCCACTCGCGCCGCCACCTCCACCATCCTAGGCCCCACTGCCGCTACATATATCGGTATGTGTTCCTGTACGCCCTCTACGTCCCGCCGCAGCTTGCGTACCTTGAAATAGCCTTCCCCGCTGGCCTCGTAAGGCTCCTGCCACCACTGCCGCAGCAAGCCAATGTTCTCCCTGACCACTTCCACCGCGTCGCCCACGTCCATGCCTAGCAGTTTCTCATACCACGGCGTCATGCTCCGGCCCAAGCCCAAAAACGCCCGCCCCTGGCTCAAACGGTCCAGGGTGGCAATGGACATAGCCTGTAGGTGCGGCGGCCTCAAGTACGGGCTGGTTACCCCCGGCCCCAGACGGATCCTATTCGTGCCGCCGGCCAGGTATCCCAGAATCCCAAAGGCGTCCCAATGAAAAAGCTCCTCCGACGCCCACGCCGACTCCACACCCGCCGCTTCCGCCTTCTTTACCAGCGACAGCAGGTCTTGCGGCAGACCGTCCCGAAGCGGACGGTGGCCTATCTCAATGCAAAACTTGACGTGCTCACCCCAAAAGGATGTTTAGAGCTTGTGACCTTGCGGCACCAGCCAGGACTCGGAAAACGCCAGCGACGACTGCGCCTGGGTGTTGGGATGCTCGCTCACCAGGAACGTCCTGCCACTTACTGACTTGCCGTTGATGCTTAGCCGCGCCCCGCCGGTAGGTATCATGCAAGCGTAGACGCCAAAGGGCCGCGGCGGGTTGCTCCCAGGCGCCCTCGCGATGTTGTACGGCTCGCCGATGTCGTGCCACGTCATCTCGATGTCCTCATCCCGCGACGAGATGGTCTCCGTCCAGAAGGAGCGCACGTCGCCATAAGCGTCAAAGTCGGCCTGTATTACTTCCAGGCTCTCGTCGCCGAAGGGCTTGTGCTGCCAGTTGGCTATGTTCTTCTGGAACCATCGCGCCATGTTCAGATTGTCCGAATATATCTTGGGTTTCTGCCCCGTCAGCTCGCTGACGATAAACAAGGCGTTGCCCGGCCCAGCCGGCGAGAATATGACCTTCCACAGGCTTGTTCTGGCCGTCAATTCGCCATCCGGCTTGTGGGCCAGCCTGATGTACGGGTTCTCTCCCGTGAAAAGTATTTTGTTTGGATCGGCGCCAGGGGGCATGACTCACCTCCCGCAGAGATTGTCCAGGATTTTATATGACAAGCCCCTCAAACAAAAGGGTATCGTTTATCTGCTGACGAGCCACGTCTCGGAAAACGCCAGCCCGCATGTGCTGCTAGCCCCTCCCATCAAGTCCTGTGGAAAGACACGGCCCTGGGCTTCCTTGCCGTTCAATGTCAGCCGCGCCGCCCTGGCAGGAATAATCGTCCCGTAGATCCCAAAGGCTGCCCCGGGCCTCCCGCCCGTCGGAACCACCGCGATGAACGGCTCCCCTAAATCGTGCCACGTCAACCGTATTCGCTCCACGCTAGACACCACCTCCTCCGTCCAGAAGGCCCTCAAGTCCCCGCTGGACCTAAACCGCGCCTCCTCCACCGCCAGCTCCTCATCCCCAAAGGGCGTCTTTCGAGGCCCCTCCAGCGTCCGCTGCATCCATCTTGCTAGATTGATGTTGTCTGAATAGACTCTCGGACGACCCTCCGTAAGCTCGCTGAGGAGGAACAACACGTGTCCCGGCCCCGCCGTCGATAGCAATATCCGCCAGAAGCTGGCGTTAGTGGTAAACGGCTGACCCTGGGCCGGCCCCAGCCGCAGAAACGGGTTCTCCCCCGTCAAAAGCACTTTATTCGGGTCAACGCCCATCGGTCCACCTCGTTCCGTGGGGCCGCCAAAGCTATGATGACGGCCCCGCGCAATTGCTCAAGCGACTACTTCCTTGGCCCCAGCCATGACTCCGAAAACGCCAGGCTGGCTGTGCTGCCGATGGCGCTCTCCCGCTTCAGCTCGTACGGCTTCCCCGACGCCTGCTCCCCATTGATGGTGAGCCGCGCCCCTCGCGCCGGTATAAGCACCGTGTACACCCCGTGAGGGCTGGTGGGCCGCTGCCCCACCGGCGTGTGCGATATGAAGGGCTCCCCCAGGTCGTACCATGTCATGTGTATCTCGCCCTCCGACGAGTATATGGACTCAGTCCAATAGGAGCGCAGGTCCCCGGACTTGTCGAACTCGGCATCCACCACAGGCACGTTCTGGTCTCCAAACGGCGCGTGCAGGTACTTCTCGATTTCGCCCTGAAGCCACCGCGTCATGTTGATGTTGTCGGAATAGACCTTGGTCTTGTTCCCCGTCAGCTCACTGGTGATGAACAGCACGTGCCCCGGGCCGCCGGGCGAAAACAGGATCCGCCAGTAGCTGCTTCGAGTCGTGAACTCCCCATCCTTTTTGGGGGACAGCCGTATGTAAGGGTTCTCGCCGGTTAGAAGAATCTTGTTGGTATCGACGGGCATAACTACCTCCCCAGTTTTGTTGACGGCGCCATTGTAACAGCGACGTTATGTAATGACTACCCTGGGCCGACGCCCTGGCGCAAGCCGTCCTGGATGGCTAATATTAGTTCGCTTCATTCATCCTCCGGAGGCATACCACCGAATCATGGCCCAGGCCCCTTCCGCCAAGCTTCAGTCCATCGACCGCATGCTCAACCCTCGAAGCGTGGCCGTCGTCGGCGCCACCGAACGCCCCCAGTACGGCGGGCGGTTCCTTCGTTCCGTCCTCGCCAGCCAGGACAAGCTGAGAGTCTATCCCATCAACCCTCGATATCAAGATGTCCTGGGCATGAAGTGCTATCCTCGCCTCACCGACCTCCCCGAGACCCCCGACCTCGTCGGCGTCATCGTCCCCGCCGAAGCCGTCATGCCCGTCCTGGAGGACTGCGCCAAAATCAAGGTCCCCTCAGCCATAGTCATCTCCGCCGGCTTCTCTGAGCGCGGCGACACCGCCCACCAGCAGCAGCAGGCCAAACTCAAAGAGTTCGCCGCCCAGTCCGGCGTTCGAGTGTGCGGCCCCAACTGCCTCGGCGTCGCCAACATCAGGACCGGCGTCTGGGCCAGCTCCTCCGCCCCTTACACCGACCTTAAGCCCGGCCCCATCGCCCTGGTCTCCCACAGCGGCGCCACCGCCTTCGGCCCTCTTATGACTCGCGCCGCCGACATGGGCGTCGGCTACTCCCACATCATCTCCACCGGCAACGAGGCCGACCTGGAGTCCTCCGACTTCATCGACTATCTCCTCGACGACCCCGATGTGAAAGTCATCGCCTGCTTCATCGAAGGTTTTAAAGATGGGCGCAAGTTTATCGCCGCCGCCAAAAAAGCCCTGGACGTGGGCAAGGCCATCGTCCTGCTCAAAGTAGGCCGCTCTGAGACCGGCGCCAAGGCCGCCATGTCCCACACCGCCGCCCTCACCGGTTCCGACGCCGTCCATGACGCCGTTTTCAAACAGTACGGCGTCCTCCGCGTCGACGACTACGACGATTTAATCCAGGCTTCCAACCTCCTGGCCTACGCTCCCGCCCCGTCAAAAGTAGGCGTGGCCGTGGTCTCCCACTCCGGCGGCGTCAGCTCCCTCATCGCCGACCACCTCGGCCTCAACGGCCTGTCCCTGCCTCCCCTGACCCGGACCGCCGAGGAAGGCATTAACAAGATTTTGAACGGCTTCGGCTGGGCCTCCAACCCCGCCGACATCACCGGCTACGCCAACCGCCCGGAACTCGACGCCATCATGCGCCTGCTGGAGCAAGAGCCCGAAGCGGGCGCAGTTGTCGTCGCTACCGCGGGCCGCGCCTCCCAGGCCCAGCAGGTCATCAAGCTCCGCGACGAGTCCTCCAAGCCCATCATCTTCATGACCACCGGCGGCGAGGAGACGGAAGAGGGCCTCGCCCAGCTCCGCCAGGCCCACATTCCCCTCTTCGACTCGCCCCGCCGCATGGCCGGCGCCATGGGCGGTTTCTTCACCTACCATAGGCGCCGCAAGCTTTGGCGGCAGGCCAAGGCAGCAGTCAAATCCTCCAAGGGCGTTGTTGCCCCGGACTTTAAATCCGGCCCCCATTTCCTCACTGAACACGCATCCAAAACACTTCTCGCACATTGGGGCGTGCCATCCACCCGTGAAATTCGAGCCTCCAATGCCGATGAAGCCGTTAACGCCGCCAAAACCCTCGGCTATCCCGTCGCGCTAAAGCTGGAATCTGAACACATCCTGCATAAGACCGAGGCTGGCGTCGTCCGCCTCGGCCTCCAAAACGCCAACCAGGTTAAACAGGCCTACGCGGAAATCGTCGCCTATGGAATAAAATTCGCCCCCAATTCCAAAGGCTCGCCCGTCTTGGTGCAAGAGATGGTGAACGGAGGCGTGGAAGTCATCGTCGGCCTCTCCCAGGACTCCCACTTCGGCCCCGTCCTCCTCGTAGGCCTTGGCGGCATCTTCGTGGAAGTCTTCAAAGACACCGCCATGCGCGTCTGCCCCATCACCGAAAACGACGCGCGGGAGATGCTCGAAGAAATCCGCGGCGCCAAGCTGCTGAAAGGCTTCCGAGGCAAGCCCCCCGCCGACATCGACGCCCTAATCAAAGTAATGCTGGCCCTCTCCCATCTCTCCCAAGACCTAGCCGCCCGCCGCCCCGAACTCGACATCAACCCACTGGTGGTCCTCCCCAAAGGCCAAGGCGTGAAGGCCGTCGACGCCCGCATTAATCTCCACGAGTGACCGACCCCTACTCCTTCCCCGCCTTCTCCATCGCCCGTCGCTTCTCCTCATCCCGCGCCCGGCACCGCGACGCTCGCTCCAGCACCGCCTTGGCCCACTCGTCCACCGGCACGTCGATCATACGCTTTCCCAGCGGCACCGCTGCCGTCCCCCTGGCCACTCCCTCGGCGAACACCTCTCGCACCTTCTTGTAATACTCCACCTGCTCCGCCGTCGGCGAGAAGGCCCTGTTAAACGGCCCTATCCATTCTCGATTGCTGAACAACGCGCCTTTGAATCCCAGGTCTTTAGCGTTGGTTCCCAACCTAAACAAGTCCTCAGATGAACACTTCGGTCGCAGTGTGCCGAGGGGGTGCGGCACATCCAGCGGCTGCACCTTAGCTGCCGTCGCCTCTACCACTACCCTGCCCCTGGCATACTCAAACGGGTCCAAGCCCTCTTGTAACTTAATATCCAGGTCCTTCGCCAGAGCGATCTCGTCCAGTGACACCTGCGTAACCCTTGGAGACGCTTTAATAACCTCGCGTACATTCCACACGCCCAGGGCCGTCTCCAGTACCGGTACTATTTGCAAGCTGCCCTTAGATATTCCCCTGCGAGTCTCGTAATCCTCCAGCCGTTTATCCAACGCCACCACCTGCTCCCCTGTCTCCGCTCCCCCGAAAACCACCCCCGACAGCCCCGGCCACACACCAGCCCCCAGTTGCCGTTCCGTCGCCTTGGAATCCACCACTACGAAGACTTCAGAGCCCCCGTATGAAGCGAAGCCCGTGCTTATCCTCACCCATTTCCTGGATTGCCCATTTAGGGCCTCGGCAGGCATCCCCCGTAAGTCCAGGGCCACAGCGTCGGCCCCCAGCTTCCAGAGGTCGTCCATACCCTTCAGCGTCTTCAGGGAGACCATCAAAATTGTTCGACGCACCAGGCTAAGCACTCGCGCCTCCCTGGTCCTTCATCGACTTCGCCTTCCGACGGTCCTTTCCGCGCAAGCCTCGGCAAACTCCAACAGCGCCTTCGCCCGCCTGGCTTCGTACCTATCAATCACTCGTCCCTCCAACTCGGCCCAGGCCCGTCCCTCCGCCTCCAGCGTCTTGTATAACTCCATGACCCGCCGTGCCTCGGACACCTCCTCCGCCGTCGGCGTGTGCCCTCGGTTCTGTGGCTCCACCACGTTTGGATGCAGTCCCCCGCCGATGTAAAAGCCTAGCTTCCGGCTGGCCTCGGCAATCTTGAAAGTATAATCGGCGTCGCTCACGCTGCCTGAAACATCTGGAATAAAAATAGCGGCGTGTATATCCATCTCCTTCACCATGCCCGCCAGCTCCAGCTCCCCCTTGCCGTACATGAACTGCTCAAACCCCACGAACATCTCCACGCCCAGGTCTCGCGACATGTCGTACCCCGCGCCGCCCCCAAAGTCATTAATCCGAGGGCTCGCCGCCGCGATTTCATGGGCGTTCGACACCCCCAGCGCCGTCTCGATATTCGCGCCAATCTCTATATAACCCGGCGCAATGCCCCGCTCCTTCTCCAGACGTGAAATTATTGAATCCACAAATCGAATCTCCTCCGCCGTCTCCGTCTTTGGATAGTTGACCCGCCTCAGCCCGGGCCATACCGCGGCTCCTAGGTCCTCCTCCACCATATCGTGGTTTATCCGCACCCAGACTTCAGCCCCGCCCTTGGCGGCTACCGGTATCGCCGTCTTCACCAGACTTCGAGCGTAGGCCTTCTGCTGCGGCGGCACCGAGTCCTCTAAATCCAAAACAAGGAAGTCGCATCCCCGCGTCCAAGCCTTCTCCAGAAAACGAGGGTTATTGATTGGGAAAATTAGCCCAGAACGCCGCACCAGTCTTTCAGCCATGACTGAACCCTCGATTTACCGGCTCCACCTGATGGCCTTCAACGCAGAACGCCCCCTTGAACCCCAGCGCCTTTCCTCTCAGCGACGCCTCGTATGTATCCTCCGCCCCCGCCCGCAGCCCCCGCGCCGTCGAACGCCACCACGCCCCTAAAGGGACCACCCCTGCCGCGCGCGCGATGATAATCAGCCTCTCCATAAAATAAGGTAAGAGATGCAATTCGCCGGACGGCTCCGGCCTCAAGTCCATCTCTAGGTCCGCCCTACCTAAGGTCACACCCCACACCCTTGGACTCGCTTTTACTATCTCCATGGCCTTGTGGTTCCCCAAAGCCGTCTCCAGCGACGCCACAACCCCCAGGCTCTTCGGCGCTAGGCCCCTCTCATCCTCCAAACGCCCCAGCGCCTCATCGCAGGCCGCCACCTCCTCCGCCGACTCTACCCTAGATAGCACCACCCCTGAAAGGCCCGGCCAGGCCACCGCGCCAAGCTCCTCCCTTAGCCTGGACTTGTGCGCCATAGCGAAAACTTCGCTGTGTACTGAGGCATGTCCAATAGCGCGGAGGGCCTGCTGCCGCGCCCGTCCCCTTTGGGCGTCCGGCGTAAGCTCCACCAAGTCCACCACCATAACGTCCGGCATGGACTCCGCGGCCTTAAAAAACTCTTCGATATTGTGTGGCGGCGCCAGAAGCCACGATCGGCGTTTAGAAATCATTCGTCTGTGCCGGAGAAAAGTTGCCAGCTAGCATATCTAAGGCCGCTGCGCCGCGCAACGGGCGACGGCTCGTCATGTCCGTTGCCATATTTGAGCGTCTTAATAATTTCTTCCCCCTTCATATGTACTCTGTACAATAAGAATCAAAGGGGCGTGGGTCAGAGGGAAGTCATCCAACCATCTTCTCATCCAAAAACGTAACAAGTCCGGGCGGGAACTATTTTCATCGAAAAGACATCATATATATTATCGGCGTCCCGCCAAAAATTAGTCTTGCGTCAGGTATCTTGCGCTTGCATAATGCGTTAAGTTAAGCTGATGCCGCCCATCCATCTAAGCTTCCAGCGAGGGCCACAGTGGAAAACTTCACACTGAATGATGCGCGTGAAATAGCCAGCCGTCTTACGGCCAACGTTGAGAAAGTTATCGTCGGCAAAAATAAAATCGTGAAGTCCGGCGTCATGGCCCTCCTGTGCAGGGGTCACGTACTTATCGAGGGCGTCCCCGGCGTCGGAAAGACCATGCTGGCCCGCAGCATCGCCGTATCCATCGGCGGCACCTTCAAGCGCATCCAGTGCACCTCAGACCTCCTCCCCAGCGACGTCACCGGCACCTACGTCTTCGACCAGCGCGACCGCGAATTTCACTTCCGCCCCGGCCCCATCATGGCCAACCTGGTGGTGGTCGATGAGATAAACCGCGCCTCCCCGCGTACCCAGTCAGCTTTCTTGGAGTCTATGGAGGAGCGCCAGGTGACCGTGGACGGCACCACCCATCCGCTACCAAACCCCTTCTTTATTCTCGCCACCCGCAACCCCATTGAGCATGGCGGCACCTTCCCGCTGCCGGAGACCGAATTGGACAGGTTTATCATGCGCGTGCGCCTTAGCTATCCCACCGTCGGCGACGAAGCTGCCATTGTTGAAAATCAGATGCTGGCCCACCCCATTACCACTTTGGGAAAGGTGGTAGACCTGGACGAGATAGTTAAAGCGCAGGAAGCCGTCCGGCGCGTCTACATGGACCGTCTAGTTACAGACTACGCCGTGGCCATCGTCAGCGCCACCAGGCAGCACCCCCTTATCCACCTCGGCGCTTCACCCAGGGCCACCCTTTCCCTTGTAGCCTTGGCCCAGGCCAACGCCCTGGTGGAAGGCAGGGACTTTGTGCTGCCCGACGATATCAAGGCCGTAGCCGCCGAGGCCCTTAGCCATCGCGTCATCCTCAACGCGGAAGGGCGCGCCGGCGGCGGCGAAGACCAGGTTGTCGAAAACGTCCTAAGCACCGTCCCCGTAGAACGCACCGCCGCCGCCCAGCGCACCCCCTTCCCCACTGCCCGTGCTGCCAGCTAATGAGGGCCTATCAGGATAACTCCTAATGAGAAGGCTCATAACTCTAGTCTTCTTCTTGTTGCTGGCCTTGGTCTTAGCCCTGGCCACCGGATACAGGCCCTTATACCTCGTCCTTTACACCCTGGTTTCCATATCAGCCCTGGCCTACCTCTGGGCGTGGATACAGACTCGCGGCCTTGAAGCCGCCGTCGAAAACCTCACCTCCAGGCCCCACGTAGGTCAGCCTATCCTCCTCAAAGTAACCCTCCGCGACAGATGGGGACTCCCTCGAATCGCCCTGCGGGTGCAGCCGGACAACGTATCCCTTGAAACTCAGAACTCGGTTAACCTGCGACCAAGAGGCTCCTTCGAATTCAGCGTCAACGCCAGAAGCCATCATCGCGGCTACAATCCTATCGGCCGCGTCACTGTCACCGCCAGCGACCCCTTAGGCATAGCCCACATCCAGCGGCGCCTCGGCTCCTCTCATGATGTCCTGGTCTATCCTGAAGTCATCCAACTGACGCCCGGCCTCTCCGTCGGCTCCGCCGCCCTGGGCCACATCGGCTATGTCACCACCCTTGCCAGCGCCAGCACCTCCGCCTCCAGGGTCCGCGAGTACCACCCGGGCGACAGCCTGAGCCATATCCACTGGCCCACCACGGCGCGTCGCAACAGCCTCATGACCAAGGAGTTTGACAGCGGCGGCCACAGCGAAGTCTGGATCTTTGTGGACCTCCAGGGGTCAAACCAGGCGGGGACCGCCCCGGAGAACACCGAGGAGTATTCCATCACCATCGCTGCCTCCATAGCCTACAGCCTCATTGACCAGGGCCAGTTAGTGGGACTGGCTTACCAGGGCGCCGTCTTCCAGCGCATAGCTCCCAAACGCACCGCCGAGCATCTATGGGACGTCCTGACCGCCCTCGCTGTCGCCAGGGCCCAGGGCAGCGCGCCCATCGCGGCCCTGGTAGAAAACAGCGTCCCCTTCCTCGCTCCGGGCAGCGTCGTCTTAGCCGTGGCGTCAGGCTCCGCCGCCCCCCTGGTCGCCCTGGGACATCGAATGGAGCGCACCGGCGCGTCGCTGGTGCCCGTCATGCTGGACCCCTCCAGCTTCGCTCAAGGCAAACAAAACGGCGCTAAAGCCCCCTCCTCCAACGGCTCCGTCCCCGTCTTCAACATCCGGCAGGGCGACAATCTCGGTCCTTCTCTTTCTTCAGTCATGGACCGTCTTATTTACTAGCGCGGGGAATAAGCAATGGCCAGACAAAACCGTGCCGCTAAAAGCGGAGTGAAGAAAACCCCTCCCATCAGCTTGGTATCCACCATCTTGCAGACCTTGCTCAGCCTTGTCCTTATAGGCCTCCCTATGTACGTAGCCTTCTATCCGCTTCAGGAGGCCAAATGGGTTGCCGGCCTGCCGCCTCTGATTATCCCCATAGCCATATCTCTTACCTTCAGCCTCCTCCTCGCCTATCGAGGGGTTTCCTGGCGCTTTGCCCATCCCGCGGCCACCCTTTTATCGGGCGGTCTGGCCCTTGGCCTCGGCCTGCCAGCCCTAAGCGGCGGTGTGGATATGGGAATGGGGATGTTCCTCATATTCGTAGCCGCATGGCTCTCCCACGTCGCCGTCTGGCTGTCCCTCCGCGGCCCGGCCCCCGTCCTCATGGGTATGCCAGGCCTTCTGGTTGTCCTCATCACCCTGACTTTTCTACCCTCCGACTACTTCAAGTACGTGCCCCTCTATCTCTTGTCCCTGGCCCCGGCCCTGGCCCACTTCCACGTGCGAAGATGGGTCACCCAGACCGGCGTCCTGGCCCGTGGCGCTCCCCTCCTAGCCGCCCTGGCCCTCGTCGGCGTCGCCGTGGGGTTCACCTGGTCGGCCCCTTCCCCGGAAGACCCCATTCGCCCTAACGCCACCAAAAAGTTCGAAGACCAGTTCTACGGCTTCTGGGAAAACACCGCCAGCGTCTTTGACAAACTGCCTAATCGACGCCAGTGGCCCCAGTTCAACCTCCACCCAGACCTGCCCTTCAACTCTGTCACCGACCAGAGCGATGACATCATGATGCTGGTCAAATCGGACGACGCCTACAAATGGCGCTATCGTGTCTATGAGACCTACACCGGCGAAGGCTGGACCAGGGAGGAGGTGGCGGCCACAGACGCTACCACCGGCGTCGACTTAAAAGATGAGCTCCAGGGACTGTCGGATCGTAAAGAGGTAGAAATCCGTGTGCGGCTCCTCTCCACCAACACCCACATGGCTACCGTCGGCGTGCCTGTTGGAGCTGAGGGCACCGTCCTGGCTGAGGCGTCCCCGGACAGAAGTTTTGTTTTTAACCTCTCCGGCAGCCAGTCCACCTTCCTCCCCCCGGACCTGAGGACTTTTCGCAACGATCTCGCAAACAGGCGCGGCTCCGGCCGCACCTCCGCCGCCATAGAGCGTGCCGTCTCCGCCGTTGGCCTTGAGATCACGTCAGGCCTCTCTTCCTCCTCCAATCCCACATCTGTTACTGTGCAGCGCGCCCAGGAAGAGGTTGTCCCTTCCCTGGCCCTTCTCTTCTCCAGGCGCCAAGCCCCTCCCAGAAGCTACCTCACCCGGGGCTCCATATCCGTAGCCACCCCTGGAGACCTCCGGCAAGCCTCCCGCAGCTACCCTGAGTGGGTGACAGACCGCTATCTGCAGCTTCCCACCGCCTATCCCCAGACTGTGCGGTCTCTAGCGACTACCCTGGCCGCCGGCCAGACGAATCCCTACGACATTGCCCTCAGCATCCAGGAGTTCCTCCACAATATACCCTACAGCCTGAACGTGGAAGCGCCGCCCAAGGGCAGGGATGCCGTCGAGTGGTTCCTCACCGAAAAGCATGTCGGCTTCTGCATGTATTACGCCTCCGCCATGACCACCATGCTCCGTTCCCTCGGCATCCCCGCTCGATTGGTCGTAGGCTTCGCCCCCGGCGATCTCGACCCTGACCGCGACGCCTACGTAGTCCGCGCCAAGCACTACCACGCCTGGCCGGAAGTCTACTTCCCAGAATACGGCTGGGTCGAATTCGAGCCTACTCCGCCCGGCGTTCAGAGCGGCCTTCAGGAGCTTGGCCTTGGCGACTTCGGTGTCGCCACTACTCCACCCCCGCAAGTCCTGGAGGACGAATGCTTCCTCGCCGGTATAGACTGCGGTTTCGTGGACGACCCCTCACTCAACAACGGCAGCGATATTGAGTTGGATAACATTGTTCCAAACAACCCAGTAGTAACGGATACCGAAGGCGGCGGAGGCTCCTTGCCTACACGGCCCTTCATGCTCGCCATTTTTTCCCTTGGCGCGCTGGCGGCTATCATCTTCGCCATTAACATGTACATGCGCCATCTAAGATTAAGGAACGGCGCCCCCGCCCTCAACTACATGCTCCTTGGACTCCTGGGAAGGCTGGCGGGAGTACCTCGCAGGCTCCAGCACACCCCCTCCGAATACGGGCTTATCATGGCCCGCGCCCTCCCTGCTTACGCGGGTTCCATAGAACGCGTGGTGAAGTCCTATGAATTGGTGCTTTTCAGCCGCGCCAAAACCCTGGACTCCGAGCAGGCGCTATCCCTCCAGCGCTCCTGGCGCACCCTTAGGTGGGGCCTTCTGGGCCTCATCCTGCGACGCCGCATCCTGCGATGGTTCCCCCCCTGGCGGCAGGCCGCCCGTCCGGCCCCCTCCCCCGCCTAGCTCAGCAAGCCGCCTTATTTGCTGAGGCTTCCCCTGATTCCCTTCCTATCCTCTCCCCTGCTACGCGGGGGAGAGTTAGAGAGGGGGCAGGGGACGGGTAGAGAGGGAAGGTACCGCTTAACTCTTACTCACCTTATACACATAGAGGGCTTTGTTACCGCCCCCCTACTTGCTATACTTGGCCTCTAAAATTTCGGAGGTGCCATATGTGCCAGAGCTGCGGCTGCACAACTGCCGAACCCAAGAAAAAAACCCAAGCCCGGTAAGTAGTTCCCGTCTCCAGGGGCTAGGGCCTCCACGCTCTAGCCCCCTTCTTCTACCCACATGTCTAAACCAAAAGTCCGCATCGGCTTCGCTCCCGGCCAGTTCCCTGACAGCCCCCAGGGCCACGACACCGTGCGACAGCTGGCGCATCTAGGCGACGAGGTCGGCTACGACTCCGTCTGGTTCAGCGACCGCGTCGTCGGTGGCCGCTTCCCTCTGGAACCCATCGTCGCCCTCTCTATGACCGCCGCCTACTCCCCAAAGCTCAAATTCGGCGCCAGCGTCCTCGCCCTCCCCCTCCGAAATCCCGTCCTCCTGGCCAAGGAGCTGGCCACCCTGGACTACCTATCCAAAGGCCGCCTCCTCCCCGCCGTCGGTCTCGGCCAGGACGACCCCGCCGAGTATCAGGCCTGCGGCGTGTCCAAAGAAGGTCGCGCCGAACGCACTGACGAAGCCATCACAGTCATGCGCCGACTCTGGCAAGAGGACTCGGTCACCCACCACGGCCGCTTCTTCTCCTTCGATGACGTTTCTATCGTTCCAAAGCCCTTCCAAAAACCGGCGCCGCCCATCTGGATTGGCGGGCGCAGCAAGGCCGCCCAAAAACGCACGGGCCGCCTCGGCGACGGCTGGCTGGTCTCCCAGGCCACGCCTCAGGAAATCGAGCAGGGCTGCCGCGTCATCTTTGCCGCCGCCGGCGAGCATGGCCGCGCCGTTGACGAAGGTCACATTGGCACTATGCTGGGCTTCTGCATCGCCGCCGACGACGCCCAGGCCGCGCTCATCGCCCAGCCCTACCTGGGCCGCCCCCGTGACGATATGCCCTTCCAACACTACACCGCCCTGGGCCCGCCCCGCCAAATCTCCTCCCTCATCAACGACTACATCGCCGCCGGCGCCACCAAGTTTGTTGCCAGACCTCTCTGCCCCGCCGACCAGGCTATGTCCCAACTGAGGCTCTTCGGCCAGGAAATCCTCCCGCTTTTTCATAGGTAGAGTCCAGACAAACCCGCCTTGAGTTAAAACCTTACCCTTCAGTGCGCGCGTGACACACATCAAGAGAAGTGTGAAGCCTCCCTTCTTCTGTACCATCTTCTTTTATATGCGCTTGTGTTTATCAGCCTGGCTTGTGAAAAACATAGACCTCTTGAACAGATAGGGTTTGGATGGTCTCCGCCTGGTTCTCCCTCTTCGGCCTGGAAGAACTCCGCTGCCTTTAAGCATATATCGCGGAGTCCGATACAATCGGACCGTCCTGAGTCCGCCTCAGGCGGACCGAAGGAGGGGGTTGTGGTATTTCTTTTTTCTTTCCCTCTTCTCCCGTAGTCGGGAGAAGAGGGCTGCAAGCTCGCCGTGGCGAGACAAAGGGTGATGAGGTTCCCCCGATTGAGAACAAGGTCAGCTTTCTACGCAAAACCACTCGAGACAACTCCAACCTCCGCCGCTCTTAACTTAAGCCTCATATCCTCTTGACACTCCAATTTAGTATGTGATAATTTTCACCTGCACGTTCGGCGGATTCCTCAGACACTCCTGAACAGGTGACCTCTAACCAATGATGCCGGACCCCTCTGCCATCAGCCAGTTCACCTGGCAAGAGATAGGCAAACTCCTCCATAATCTTTGGTATTTCTTTGCTCTGATTTTCGTCACCGCCTTGTTCCTGGTCACCTCCCTCGCCATAATTCCCTCCCTGGTCGCCTCCGGCCACCTGCCCCGCACCGCCAGCCTCTTCAGGTTCTCCATGGTTCTTACCGGCCTGGCCCTCCTCGGCTTAGCCATAACCTTGATGATCTACAGCGCGGAACTGGCTCGCGTAATCATGGAATCCTTCTACGACAGGTACTGGATCTAATGGGCGCCCTCATACCGCCCTTCATCCCTAAAAAACTCTTTTATTTGTCCCTGGCGTTAGGCGGCCTCCTTTCCATTGCTATCTCTGTCCTCGTCGGCGTCTTCGTTATAAAAGCCTGGTGGGGCACGCCTTTTGAAGTCTTCGGCTGGGCTGGCCCTCCCGAGCAGCCCATAGCCTTCCCCCACACCACCCACGTTAAAATCGACGGCATCAACTGCGCCTTCTGCCATCGCGGCGTTCTCAGCGGCGACGCCGCCACCCTCCCCGCCGTGGAGCAGTGCCTCTTCTGCCATCAGACCATCCAGGGCCAGAACGCCCCTCCCGAAATCGCGAAACTCATTAACTATTTCAATGAAGGCCAGCCCATCAACTGGGAGAAAGTCCACCGCCTTCCCGACCACGTCCAGTTCGCCCACGAACCCCACGTCCGCTTCCTCACTGAGACCCGCGGCCTTAACATAGAAGCCGCCTGCTCCACCTGCCACGGCAATGTCCGCGACATGGTGGAAGTGGAACAGGTCCGCCGCCTCAAGATGGGCGACTGCGTGGACTGCCATAGAAACAACCTGGACGCCACCGAGAACAAGGACATCACAGACTGCACGGCCTGTCACTATTAAAGCTATGAAAGTATCTCGAAGAGATTTCTTGAAACTCGCTGGCCTCTCCACCGTCGGAGCCGTGGCCTGCAACATATTCCCTGACCGGGAGTTCCAAGAACAGAGTCCCCTGCGGATTCCCGAGGACATGGTCACTGGCGTGGATAACTGGTACGCCACCACCGCCCGGGGCGGCATCGAGACCGAAGGCCTGGTGATACGCGTTATGGAAGGCCGCGCCAAAAAGGTGGAAGGCAACCCTCTCTTCCCCACCAACCAGGGCGCCCACAGTATGCGTTCCGAAGCCCTCCTCCAGGAGCTTTACCACCCTGACCGCATCCCCTCGCCTATGCGGCGTGTCGGCGCCCGAGGCTCCGGCCAGTGGGAGCCGATAACCTGGGACGACGCCCTAAACACCCTCCGAGACCGCCTCAGCGGCGTCTCAAATCGTAATCAGATGCTCATGGTCACCAACTCCATGCGCGGCAGCATGGCTAACCTGGCCCAGTCCTTCGCTCAGGCCTACGGCGGCCGCTCCGCCGCCCTGGACCTCATGCACGAGACCGTGGCCGCCCAGGTCGTCCGCGACCTTTTCGGCCAGGACCGGATGCCCGTTTTCGATATCAGGAACTCGGAATACGTCCTCTCCTTTGGCGCAGACTTCCTTGCCACCTGGGGCTCGCCCATCCAGTTCTCCAAGGGCTACGGCCACTTCCGACAGGGCGAAGGCCGCTCCCGCGGTACCCTTGTCCACGTCGACCCCCGCTTCTCCCTCACCGCCGCCAACGCCGACCAGTGGGTCCCCATCCGGCCCGGTCATGAAGGCAGGCTCGCCCTCAGCATCGCCCACGTCATCATCTCGGAGGGCCTCGGCAGCGCCGCCGCCGTCAACGCCATGACCGGCGGCAACCGCAACGTCCTGGAGGCCTACGCCCCGGAACGTATCTCCCACGAACTGAACATTCCTCTCATCCACGGCAAGTCCCCCGTGGACATGATTAAAGAAATCGCCCACGACCTCGCCAGCCACGGCCCTCGAAGCATCGCCATCGGCGGCGGCTCCGCCGGCGCTCACACCAACGGCTATTTCAACCTCGCCGCCATTTACGCCCTCAACTTCCTCGTCGGCAGCGTAGGTCAGCAGGGCGGCGTTATCCTCAACCCTCCCGCGCCGACCCCTGAGTTCGGCGCATTCCTAAATCCCACCACGGTTCGGGACTGGCAGGGCATCCGAAACGACATCGCCGGCGGCGCCGTCAGGCTGGTCATGGTCCGCGGCGCTGACCCCGTCCACAGCCTCGCCGCCCTCGACTTCGCCGGCGCCATCAACCGCGACGATGTCTTCGTCGTCTCCTTTGCCACCGTCCCCAACGACACCTCCCACATGGCCGACCTTATCCTCCCCGAGCGCGCCGCCCTGGAGGACTGGGGCAGCGACGTTCCCAACATCGGCCCTGGTTTCCAGGTCGTCGGCATTCAGCAGCCCGTGGTCAACCCCCTGCCCGAGTACGACCCCATGGGCTTCGGCGATGTTCTCCTCCGTATGGCCGCCGAGTTAGGCATCGCCAACAAGGCCCCTCTGAACCATGTCACCTTCGCCGATGTCCTCAAGGACCACGCCCGTGGCCTTCAAGCGCTGAATCGCGGCTCCGTCCGCAACGCCAGCTTCGACGCCTTCTGGAACCGCCTCCTCCAGCAAGGCGGATGGTGGGATGAAGGCTCTCGTGGCGCAGCCCCTCCCGCCGCTCCCAGACTCGCCGATATCGTCGCCATGGCCCGCGACGCCGTTATTAGCGGCCCCACCGGCGGCAACACCTTCAACCTCCTGGCCTTCCCCCACATCTCCCTTACCGACGGCCGCGGCGCCAACCTGCCCTGGCTTCAGTCCACCCCCGACCCCATCACCTCCGTCGCCTGGACCACCTGGGTGGAGTTGAACACCGACACCGCTGACCTCCTAGATCTGAAGGAAGGCGATTATGTGAACATAGAAGGTCCCAACGGCAGGTCCTTCACCGCCCGCGTCTATCACCATCCCGCCGCGCCCAAGGATATGATCAGCGTGCCTATGGGCCAGGGCCACCGCAACGCCGGCCAGTACGCCGCCGGTCGAGGCGCCAACGTCCTGGAAATCCTCGGCCTGCCTGTCGAAGAACGCACCGGCGCCCTTGCCTGGTCTTCCACTCGCGTGCGGCTTACACCCGCCGGGCGCAATGACAGCATTCCCAAGTTTGAAGGCATCGTGCCCGCCTTCCAGCTCAGCGAGCATGAGGCCATCGTTAAGGTGACCAACGAGGGATAAATATGGCAAGCCATCACAAATGGGGAATGGTTGTTGATATTGACCGCTGCACCGGCTGCCAGGCCTGTGTCATGGCATGCCAGGCCGAGAATAACATCGCTGTCAATGAAGAAGTCCATTTCCTCTCCCGCCGCGCTCACCAGTGGATCCGTATAGACCGCTACTGGGACGGCGACACCAAGGAGAAAGGCGTCGTTACCTGGCCCGATGTGAAGGCCAGATTCATCCCTGTCCTCTGCCAGCACTGCGAAAATGCCCCCTGCGAACCTGTCTGCCCGGTCTATGCTACCTACCACAATAACCAGGGCCTTAACGTCCAGGTGTACAACCGCTGCATTGGCACCCGTTACTGCGCCAACAACTGTCCCTATCAGGTCCGCTTCTTCAATTTCCGCGACCCCCTGTGGCCCAAGAGCCTCTGGAACCATCTGAACCCGGACGTGACCATCCGAAGCCGCGGCATCATGGAAAAGTGCACCTTCTGTATTCAGCGCATCCGCCGCGCCGAGCGCGTTGTCGAAGGCCAGCGCGGCGAGCAGTTGGATGACGCCAAGCTCAAGGCCGGCAACTGGATGCCTGCTTGTGTCAACGCCTGTCCGACTGATACCCTCATCTTTGGCGATTTGAACGACCCCAACAGCCAGGTCTCCAGGAAGTCCCAGGACCCGCGGCACTACAAGCTCCTGGAAGAGCTCGGCACAGATCCTAACGTCGTCTACTTGAAGAAGGTTGACCCACAGCATGCACAGCACGCATAGCCTCCCCATCGGCGACGACGTCCACACCAAGGACTACAAGGTCCAGCTCTCCGTCCACGGCGAAGAGCTGGACTCCAAGACCATTATCGAGGATGTCAGCCGCGGCTTTTTCGCCTTCGGGGCCTTCTATAAGCTGGCCCTGCTCGCGCTGGCAGCCCTTTTCGCCGTCGGCATCGTTGTCTTTGTAATACGCGCCGCCGACGGCCTAGGCGACGCCAGCCGCCACCAATGGGACTACCTCGCCGCCGTCTTCGCCTTCATCGTCAGCGCCGCCGGCTGCGCTCCCCTCATAGCAGTCGCCCTCCGCATGACCCGCAACCACTGGCGCCGCCCTATTTCACGCATCGCCGAGCTCTACGCCGTCGTCGGCCTCCTCAGCCTTCTCATGTTCATCCCCCTCCTCCGGGTGCTTCCCCCCATTGATGGCCGCCGCACCCTCTGGTTCACCGATGAGTTCCCCGGCGCGCCTGTCTGGTGGAACTTCTTCGGCCTCCTGGGGTTGGTAATCGCAGGCTTAGCGCTCCTCTTCGTCTCCGCCCTGCCGGACTGGCTCCAGACCTCCCGCCGCGGCCAGGGCTTTCGCGCCGGCTTCGCCGGGGTTTTCGCCGGTCGGTGGACCGGCACCGAGGCCCAGTGGAAACTCCATCGCGCCGTCCTGGCGATTATGGGCGCCTTCTACTTCCTTCTCCTTATTTACATGCTCAGCATCATCAACACGGACTTCGTCATGTCCCTGGTGCCCGGCTGGAAAGACGCCATCATGCCCGCCCACCAGGCCCTCACCGGCATACAGAGCGCCCTGGCCCTGGTCCTCATCACAGCCTTTCTGGTCAGGACCTTCGGCGGCTACAAAAAATACTTCCCCATGGAAGTCTTTTGGTCCTCCAGCAAAATTCTCATGGCCCTCTGCCTCCTATGGGCCTACTTCTGGTTCGCCGCCTTCATGACCTTCTGGTATGGCCGTATGCCCGTGGAGCAGACCATCCTCAAGACTTTCATGTTCGAAAGTTACTTTATACCTTTCCTAATCAACATCTTCTGCAGTTGGCTCATCCCCTTCTTCGGCCTCCTCATGTGGAACCCCGTGCGCAAAAGTGTATGGGGACCCACCCTCGCCTCCTGCTTTATCCTGGTCGGCGCCTTCTTCATGATGGTCCGTCTCTACGTCCCCGCCTTCAACATTGAAGATGTCACGGCCTTTAGCCTGGAGACCGTGCCAGCCGCTGTTACCCCCAACGCCGGCGATATCTTCATCATTATCGGAGCCCTTTCAGGCGCCGTCTTTCTCTATATGCTTGCCGCCAAGTTCATCCCCATCATTTCCATCTGGGAAATGAAGGAGGGGCTTCTGTATCAGCGCGTCCGCACCCTCTTCCGGTCCCGGTTCTTGATGGTAGGCAAGCCTGATTAATCCAAGGCAGTAACAACCCCGTGCAAGAAGCAAAAGTTTTAAGCTACCGGCAAATCAATAAGGACCTGCTGGGGAACATCTTCAAGAGTTCCAACAGGTACTGGCTCATCGTCGGCTTCCTCACCATCATCGTTCTGGGCGCCTTCGCCGCCGCCGGCTATATGATAAACCGGGGCCTCTGGGTCACCGGCCTCAATCGCCCCATCTTCTGGGGCTTCATGATCACTAACTTCGTCTTTTGGATAGGCATCAGCCACGCCGGCGTCATGCTCTCCGCCATCCTCCGCCTCTCTAAGGCCGAATGGCGCCGCCCCGCCACCCGCGCCGCTGAGGTCCTCACCATCTTCTCCCTCATGACCGCCGTCACCATGCCCATCATCCACACCGGGCGCCCCTGGCGCACTCTCTACTGGGCCTTCCCCTTCGACTTCCAGCGCGGCATCTGGCCCGACGTCCGCTCCGCCCTGGTCTGGGACCCCTCCGCCATCAACACCTACCTCACCTCCAGCATCATGTTCGTCTTCGTCGCCCTCATCCCCGACCTGGCCGTCCTCCGCGACCGCAGCACCGGCCTCCGCCGCATGATTTATACCGTCCTCTCCATGGGCTGGCGAGGCTCTCCCCGGCAGTGGAAACTTCAGGCTATCGCCGGCATCCTCCTCTCCGCCCTCATCCTGCCCGTCTTCGTCTCGGTTCACAGCATCGTGTCCTTCGACTTCTCCATGACTATCTCCGTTAAGGCCTGGCACTCCACCATTTTCGCTCCCTACTTCGTCATCGGCGCCGTCCTCTCCGGCGTCTCCGGCGTCGTCACCGTCATGATTTTTATACGATGGCTCTTCAACTGGGAGGACTACATCCGGCGCGAGCACATCGACGCCCTGGGCCGCCTCCTCATCGTCATCGCCCTGGCCTGGTTCTACTTCTTCGCCCTGGAGTTCATGTTCGGCATCTACGGCCAGGAGGGCGACGAGCTGGCCACCAGGCACATGCAGATGTTTGAGCCGCCCTGGTCCTGGCTCTTCCTGACCTTCATCATCACCGCCTTCTTCATACCCCTGGGCCTCTGGCTCTTTAGAGACGTTCGACGCAGCTTCTTGTGGATGACCATCACCACCCTCCTGGTGAACGTGGGCATGTGGCTGGAGCGGTTCCTTATCATAGTCCCAGGCCTTGCCAGAAAGCAGGGCTTCACTGGCACGTGGCACACCTATGCTCCCAGCGCCGTGGAGATAACCATCATCGTGGGCACCTTCGCCATGGTCCTCCTTCTATTCCTCCTCTTCGCCAAAGTGTTCCCGCTTATTCCCCTCTTCGACATAAAAGAGGGCCAGGTCCTTAAAGATGAAATCAAGATTGGCCGCAGGCGCGTGCCTGCCGTCATTCGAGAAGACTAACCCTTCTGTGAGGTGGTCTCGTGGCTAAAAAAGAATTGATGGGCCTCTTTACCGACGCCGGGTACGCCGCCGAAGCAGGCGACGCCCTGGAGCGCGCCGGCCTTACCAAAAATGACTACGATTTCCTCACCGACACGCCATATCCTGAAGGCGCCCTCGGCGAGCGGCACATCAGCCACAAAATCTACGTCTTCCCCTTCATCGGCGCCATGCTCGGCCTCACCGTCGCTATCCTCATCACCGCCGGCACCCAGGTCTCCTACCCCCTCATCACCGGCGGCAAGCCCGTCCTCTCCGTCCCCGCTATGGCCATCATCTCCTACGAAGGCACCATGCTGGGCGCCATCCTTTTCACTGTCCTCGGCATCCTTTTCGAGTCCCGCCTCCCCTACTTCCGCAAGCGCCTTTACGACGACCGCATCACCGAAGGCTACATTGGTCTGGTGGTGGAGGTCGACGACTCCAAAGTAAGCGACGTCGAACGGGCCTTGACCCAGGCCGGCGCCGTCGAAATCAAGCGGGCCGCCGCCTAATGCTCAATCCGATGAGAAAAGCTACCGCTATTAGGACCGGGTTAGCACCACGGCTGGCTACCCTCAGGTTCCTTCCCCTCTTGAGGGGGGAGGTTAGGATGGGGGGTCGGGGTCTTAGTGCGGGGTTCCCTCTCAAGAGTCGACTGGTATTCCTCGCTTTGGCAGGCCTCCTCGTCGCCCTGCTGGGCGCGGCCTGCGGTCGCGGCTCCTACCCCATCGACTTCTTCTACGAGATGCATTACCAGCGTTCCTACCACCAGCAGGAGCCGCCGCGCCTTTTGCCCCCTGACGGCGCTGTACCCACTACTGGCCGTGAGGTGCTGCTTACCCCTCAGGCCCTGGACTCCATTACCAACCCCATACCCGGCCAGGGCATCGAGCACGGCGCGCTTCTATACGCCATCAACTGCTCCCAATGCCACGGCGCTACCGGCCTCGGCGACGGCCAGGTCCTCGTAACTATGATGGCGAAATATGGCTACGTCCCCAAACTGAGCCCCAATCTAGTGGCTGTAAGAGCCCTTCCTGACAGCTTCCTCTACGGCATCATCAGCAACCGCGACCTCATCCTCACCGACCCAAATCAGCCCAAGGTCATGCCCCGGTTCCAGCAGCTCCTCACGCCTGAGGAGCGCTGGATGATCATTAACTACCTGCGCGAGGGTCTGACCGGCCAGTAGCGCCCATAACGGAGCGGTGCCTGGTAAAATGGTGGCACCTTCCTTGGAACAAATATTTTGGAACTAGATCGGATTAGGCCCATCATCGGTTTTTGGCTAGCCCTTATAGTTTCCCTTATCCTTATCCTCTCAGCCTGCGGCGACGCCCAACCAAAGACCCTGGAACAGCAGGCTGTGGAAATCGACAAGTCCCTCATGTGCCCCGTCTGTCCTGCCGAGACCATCGACCAGTCCCAGGTCCCCCTGGCCGCGGACATGCGCGCCTTCGTCCGCGAAAAACTGGCGGAGGGCTGGACCAAGCAGCAGATCCTCGACTACTTCTCCTCCGAGGAGCGCTACGGCCCTTCCGTTCTCGCCGCGCCCCCCAGGTCCGGCGCTCACCTCCTCGTCTGGGTCGTGCCGCCCATTGGCGTGGCCGCCGCCGCGCTAATCCTCTTCTTCATCCTCCGCTCCATGCGCTCCGGTCCCTCTACTCTACCTCCCCAACCCGCCGACGACCCATCCCTCACCCCCTACCTCGCCCAGGTCGACGCCGCTTTAAACCCTGCACCTGAGAATCCTTCCGAAGAAACCCCTTCCAACCCTCCGAGGACTGCGCCAGACCGTGGGTGACCTGGGCCTCATAGCCATGCTCATCTCCCTGGCCCTGGCCGGCTACGCCGCCATCGGCTCCGTCCTGGGTAGGCTGCGTAACAATTTGGCCCTCGTGGACAGCGCTCGATACGCCACCTACCTCGCCACCCTTGCCCTGATTATCTCAACTCTCAGCCTGGTCAGCGCCTTCCTATCTCGCGATTTCGAACTGCGATATGTTTTCGAACACAGCAGCCTCGCCATGCCGCGAATTTACACCTGGGTAGCCTTCTACGCCGGTAACGAAGGCTCCCTCCTTTTCATCACCACCGCCCTCTCCCTGATGGCAACCCTGGCCGTAGCCCTGGCCCCCGCACGGTTCCGGCCCAGCCTCCCCTACACCAATGCCGTCCTTATGCTCATTCTCGCCTTCTTCCTGTCGGTCATGACCACCCTCGCCAACCCCTTCGCCAAGCTGGATGTCGTCCCCGCAGACGGCCGAGGCATCAACCCCCTGCTGGTCCACCCGGGCATGTTCTTCCACCCGCCTATGCTCATGACCGGCCTCGTAATGGTCAGCATCCCCTTCGCCTTCGCCCTGGGCACCCTCCTATCCAAGCGCGTCGGCGACGAGTGGGTGGACATGGGGCGAGTGTGGGGCATCCTGGCCTGGGCTGTTTTAGGCATCGGTCTGCTCCTGGGAAGCTGGTGGGCCTACACTATCCTGGGCTGGGGCGGCTACTGGGCCTGGGACCCCGTCGAAAACGCTGGCCTCATGCCCTGGCTCGGCCTCACCGCCTTCATCCACTCCATCATGGTCCAGAAACGATTCGGCATGTTCCGAATGTGGAACCTGGCCTTGGTCTTTATCAGCTTCGGCCTCTCCCTCTTCGGCATGTTCATCAACCGAGGCGGCCCCGTCCCCTCCGTCCACTCCTTCGCCGCCTCCACCCTGGGCTGGGTCTTCCTCATCTTCCTCATTGTCGGCGTGATAGCCCCCTTCGCCCTCTTCTTCTGGCGCTTCAACCTCCTGAAAAGCGCCCGCCCCCTGGAGTCCAGCCTCTCCCGCGAGGCCGCCTTCTTGGTCAACAACCTTCTTCTGCTCGGCGTGGCCTTCGTCACCCTCTGGGGAGTGGTCTACCCCCTTGTCTCTGAGCTTATCAACGGCGTCACCGTCACTGTGGGCGAACCGTTCTACAACAATGTCAATGGCCCAATTCTTCTTGGCCTCATCTTCCTCATGGGCGTCGGCCCTCTGCTCCCCTGGCGCCGCGCCAACTTCGCCATCCTCAAGCGTAACCTCCTATGGCCCCTTATCGCCGCCCTGGTGGTCGCCATCACCCTGGCCGTCCTAGGCGTTCGTAAGCCCTACGCTCTCCTCGCCTTCAGCCTCCTGGCTGCTGTTGCCGCCGCTATCCTCATCGAATGGTTCCGCGGCACGCGCACACGACACCGCCGCGGCGAGAATCCCCTCCAGGCCTTCGCCCTCCTCATGGCCTCCAACCGCCCTAGATACGGCGGCTACGTCGTGCATCTGGCTATCGTCGTTCTAGCCCTGGGCATCGTGGGCTCCTCCTTTTACGGTAGCCAGCAGGACATCCTCCTCTCCCCCGGCCAGTCGGCCAACGTCGAGGGCTACAACGTCCGCTACGTCGACTCCCGCACCGTTGCCCGCGCTGACCGCACCGAGTCCTACTACACCATCGACATCACCAAAAACGGCGATCACGTCACCACCCTGGAGGCCCAGCGCACCTTCTACCCCGACTTCAATATGAACGCCACCCGCGCCGGCATCCGCTCCACGCCTGTCCAGGACCTCTACGTCGTCCCCAGCGAAAGCCGTGAGGGCAGCGACGTCATCGGCTTCCGAGTTTTCATCAACCCCCTCATCTGGTGGCTGTGGATAGCCGGCCCCATCATGATCCTTGGCACCGTCATCGCCCTCTGGCCTGCGGGCGTCCCCGCCTGGCTCGCCGCCCGTGTCCCCCAGACCCAGCGCCAGCGCCCAGAACCCACCCCAGAGATCCCCGCCCATGATTAATCAGCTACTTCCAGGAGCCAATAATTCCCTTCCCCTTAAGTCGCCTGTTGCTAACCGAGAACTGAGGCCGGAAGATGAGAAGCGTTTTTGTCATTCTGAGCGAAGCCTCCCCAACCTTAGTTTCTATTCAATTAGGGAAGCTCGATTTATCGGCTTGTACTCAGGCGTAGTCGAAGAATCTGTTATGACCTCGACAACGCCACGTATATCACTGGCACGCCTCGCCTTCTCTTCTCCTACAAAATCATCCCCAACACTCTCAAGAACGGGCTCAACCCCCTGACATGGCCGCCATCATCGGTATCCTTATAGCCCTCCTCTGCCTGGTAGTCCTCGCCATCCCCTTCCTCAAAGCCCGCTACCACAACACCTTGTTGCGCGACAGCGGCGATTCAGACCGCGACGCCGAAATCCGCGCCGTCTTCAGCGAAATGGAACGCCTCAAGCTAGACCGCGACGTCGGCTATTTAACCGACCAGGAGTACACGGAACGCCTCCACCCCCTCCGCCTCGCCGCCGCCGACCTCCTGCGAAAGCGCCAGCAGCCCGACGCTGCGCCCGGCCAGTCCCAGCCCATCCCTCATGACCTCGACCAGCGCATCGAGGACGCCATAACCAGCCTGCGTCTGAAAAGCAAAGCCGAGTCATGAAATCTCTCCATCTGGTTCTCGTTCTAGCCGTCCTCGCCACCCTGGCGCTCCTGACCCCCAGTCCCGCAACCCACGCCCAGGAGCACACTGCCATCCAGGCCCAAGTCGCCAACGGCACCGCCGGCGCCACGCCCCCCGACGGCCTGCAAGTCACCCTCCACATCTTCGACACCGCCGGCGGCGTTCAGACCCTCCGCTCCACTACCAACCCCCAGGGCCTGTCGGCCTTCGATAACGTCCCTATCGAGGCAGGGAAAGTTTACGCCCTCTCCACCGAATACCTTGGCGTCACCTACAGCCATCGCTTCGACCCCTCCCAGGGCAACCTCAACCCAACTCTGCAAGTCTTCGAGACCACCCGCGACCTCTCGTCCATTACCTTCGACAGCTACCTCTGGTATCTCCGTAACATCGACGGTGCCAAACGAGAGATTAACGCCATCGAAATCGTCTCCTTCACTAACCGACTTAACCGCACCTTCGTCCCCAATATCAGCCAGCCCAGCGCCATGAATTTGCTGCGGTTCTCCTTTCCCCCCCACGCCCAGGCCCTCCAGGTGGACTCAGACCTGCCCCAGGGCAATGTCATTAACGTCGGCACCGGCTTCGGACTTAACTCCCCCATCCCGCCTGGCGAGTACCAAATCGCCTTCGCCTACCAGCTCCCCTACGAGGGCGAAGGCTTTAGCGTGTCCAAAAATCTCCTCCAGGGCGCCTCCGCCTTCCGAGTCCTTCTCCCCCAGGGCGCAGGCGTCGTCTCCAGCCCCGGCCTCCAGGAAACCCAGCGCGCCGTCATCGGCGATGCCATCTATCGAGTCTGGGAGGCCCGTGACTTAGGCTCGCGTTCGACTCTTTCCATCGACTTCTCCGGCCTCCCTCAGCCCTCCCTCTGGCAGCGAATCCAGCAAGGCTTCACTGAAGGCTCCTACGCCTATATCGCCATCCCATCCTTCCTCGGCCTCGGCATCCTCGCCCTCCTCGCCTACGCCCTCCTCCGCCAACAACCCCAACCCGCTATCGCAGACTCCCGTCAACTCTTGCAAGAAATCGCCCATCTCGATGACCTCTACGACTCCCAGGCCCTAGAAGAGGCCCAATACCGCCGCCGCCGCGCCCATCTCAAACACCGCCTAGCCAGCCTTATGCAAAGCCAGGAATCCGGCATCCATGGAACTACGCCAGGTAATGGATAGTTTGCAGAGTTCACTACTCATCCAGCGCTTGTCGATGCCTAAAACGAAAACGAATTGTCATTCTGAGCGAAGCCTGTACTCAGGCGTAGTCGAAGAATCTGTGCCCACTACCTGCTTCGCTTCACTAATTACGCTATGGGCCTCTTCTCTTCTTTCCTCTCCCTTGATGGGAGAGGATAAAGGTCGAAGACTCGCCGTGGAGAGTGAGGGTGAAACCCTAGCACTACGATACGTCCGTCAGGCTCTGCCACACCTCCCTTTGAACCCTTCCCTCTGGTTCTCTCGCCCCTTGGGGGGAGAGCTAGAGAGGGGGTCGGGGTAGGGTAGGGGTGCCCAAGCCATGACGCACCGCCAGTGGGTCATCCTCTGGGTCTCCCTACCCCTCATCGCCCTCTTCGGCATCCTCGGCTGGGCGCTAGCCCGCAGCGGCGCCAACCCCGGCGGCCTCGGCGTCAACTCCCAGTTCGGCGAAGTCGCCGTCGCCAGCCAGCCCGCCCCCAACCTCTCCATGACCACCATCGACGGCTCCACCATCGACCTCTCCGCCCTCCGGGGCAAAGTCGTCATGCTCGACTTCTGGTCCTCCTGGTGCCCGCCCTGCCGCGCCGAAGCCCCCGCCCTCTCCCAGGTCTACGAAGAATACCAGGGCCGCCCCGTCGAGTTCGTCGGCATCGCCATCTGGGACAAAGACCAAGCCATCCGTCGGTTTGTAAACGACTTCAATGTCCTATATCCCAACGCCATCGACCCTCGAGGCCGCGCCGCCATCCTCTACGGCGTCCGTGGCATCCCCGAAAAATTCTTCATCGATGCCCAGGGCAACGTAGTCAAAAAACTAGTCGGCCCCATCAACCCGGACACCCTCCGCCGCACCCTGGATGAGCTACTAGCCACAACCGCCGCCTCCAGTCTTTAGAAGATCAGAGTACGGTGTATACTATCCACACCTTCGGTACCCTTCCTGTTTAGCGGGCAAGGTCTAGATGGGGAGAGCCTTCCCCTCCGATTTCCTCTCCCTTGATGGGAGAGGATTTAAGGTGAGGGTGAAACCCTAGCTCCACGCTCCGTCCGCCAGGCTCAACCGTACCTCCCTAGCTTTGTCCATCTCATTCTTTCTGACCTTGAGAACTTGTCCTGAGCAGGTGAAGGAAAGAGGATTAAGCCTACATCAAGGGTCGTTGAAGGGAAGGATTCATTCCAATACCTCCCCGGAGGCGTCCCATGAGGCGCTTCTTTAAAACCTTGGGCCTCGTCATACTGCTAATCCTCCTCGCCCTCTCCGTCTTCCTCGGCGCCACCCGACAAGGCCGCGCCACCACCAAGTCCATCCTCTTCATTCCCCAGGTCTTCAACATGCCCGTCCGGCCCCTGGAATGGTTCACTAACGAACCCATCGTCCAGCGCGTCACCTTCCCCATCCCCGACGGCATCGGCCAGGGCGACCTATACCGCCCTCCCGGCGACGGCCCCTATGGCGCCGCCCTCCTCTTCCTCGGCGTCGCCCCCGCCGGCCCTGACGACGCCCGCGTCCTCCGCCTCGGCAAAGCCCTGGCCCGCTCCAACATGGTCACGCTGTTCTACTGGTCGCCCTCTATGCGAGAGAAGCGCATGGAGCCTGACGACATCCATAACCTCGTCGCCGCCTTCCAGTACCTCCACAGCCTTCCCTTCGTCGATCCTGAGCGAGTCGGCATGGGCGGCTTCTGCGTCGGCGCCAGCTACGCCCTTATGGCCGCCTCCCAGCCCCAAATAAATGAGAACGTATCCTTCGTCAACGCCTTCGGTCCTTACTTCAGTATGCCTGAATTGGTGCTAGCCATTGCCACCAGGAAGAAATTCTCCAACGGCCAGTATGTCGATTGGGAACCCGATAGGCTCACCCGGGAAGTCTTCATTACTCACATCACCAGGGACTTGCCCGATAACGAGGGGGCGATCTTGAGAGACACCTTTCAGCAAAACTCGCCTGAGACCATAAACCCGAACGCTCTGTCTCAAGAAGGACAGGCCGCTTACCAACTCCTTAACATCCCATCCATGGAACAAGCCGCTGAGGCAATCTCGCGGCTGCCTGATAAGACTCGCGAAAATTTGCTTCAGGTCTCGCCTTCCACATACCTCGGCGACCTCCAGGCCCGTGTCCTCATAATGCACGACCGCGAGGACGATCTCGTCCCCGCCTACGAGTCCCAGCGTCTTTACGATGTCCTAAAAGCCAACAACAAAGACGTCACCCACACCGAGTACGGTATCTTCCGCCACGTCACCCCCGACCTAGCCGGCGGCCTCGACGCTATGGCAGAACTCTGGCGCTTCTCCCGCCACATGCATTCCATCATGATGCAGGCCACCTAGCCGCTTTTGTCATTCTGAGACGCAGTTTGTATTTAGACGTAGTCAAGGGACCTATGCCCAAAGACGACCTTTCAACTACCTCCAACCTGGGCCATCTCGTCAGGTTCTCCCTCTTCTCCTATTGAAAAGGAGAAGAGGGAGTTAGAGGGTGATGAGGTGATCCTACTTTCTCTTCCCCTTCCAGCAGGAAGGGGATAAAGGGGATGGTATCCCACTTAAGACCGACGAATGTGCTGTCCATTAAACGTTTGACGGGATTACGATAAGAGGCTTGCGTCAAACTGAACTCCTTGCTCCGCGCACCATCGATAACTATCACTTCAACCGCAGTCTTGAAACCTCAACCGTAGGCCTGTTCAGCATCCCGCACCGCATCCTGCACTCCTCCACCACGTCCCTCGGCGCCAGCTTCACCGCCATAAACACCAGTCCGCCGACGACCAACAGGTCGTCCAGCTGTCCTAACACTGGCACAAAGTCCGGCACCAAGTCGATAGGCGAGACTAGATACAGCGTCGCCATCCCCAGCAGCCCCCTTGAAATCAAGGGCGTCCTTGGATGCGCCGCCAGCTCCTTCAGGAATTGTGCTTCCCTTTTGAATAGCTTGGTAAAAGCCGCCCACAACAACCGCCGCCTCAGTAACGCCAGCATCCCAACCCACCTCTAACCTTCGAGTTGCTTCTTTTTGTCTTCAAGTACCTGTACGCGCTGATGGCCGCTGTCGCCCCATCCCCCGCTGCGCTGGCTAGCTGCCCCGACGACCTCTGCCGGATATCCCCCGCCGCGAACACTCCCGGCATCTCCGTCCCCATATCCAGCCCCACCCCAATATGCCCGGCCTTGTCCAGCTTCAGCGCCTTGCTTACAAATCGAGTGTTCGGCTCCAACCCCACATATACAAACAGCCCAGAAAGTTCCACCTGCCCGGCCTCGCCCGTCTGCCCGTCCTTCACCCTCACCCCGCTCAACATCTCATCCCCCAATAGCTCCTCCACCACAGTGTTCCATCGTACCTCAATCTTGGGGCTGCCCGCCACCCGCTCTTGCAGGACCCTCTGCGTCCGCATCTCCCCTCGACGATGGAACAGCACCACCTTCGACGCGTAATTAGCCAGCGTCAGCGCCTCGTCCGCCGCCGAATCCCCGCCGCCGACCACTCCCACCACCTGGTCCTGGAACAGCGGCCCGTCGCATGTCGCGCAGTGCGACAGTCCCCGCCCTTGCATCTCCTCCTCCCGCGCCAGCCCCAGCCTCCGCAGCGACGACCCCGCCGCCACTATCACCGCCGCCGCCCGGTATTCGCCTTCCTCCGTTGCCAGCACCCTATCCTCCCCCTCCAGCCTCAAATCGACAACCTCATCCGTCAAAATCTCCGCCCCCGCGTTCATCGCCTGCTCCTGTATCAGCGGCGCCAGTTCCGCCCCCGATATACCCTGCGGAAACCCCGGAAAATTCTCGATTCGCTCCACATTTATAATCTGCGCCCCGGGCATCATGCGCTCAAGCACAGCCGTCCGCAGGCCGTAGCGCGCGGCGTACAGCCCCGCCGTCAGCCCCGCCACCCCTGCCCCGACTATTAGCAAATCATATTTCTTATCCACGTATCCTCCACGTTTGGCTGGACGGCTCTGCTAAGGACACCCTAACTGAGCAAGCCTGGATTCTCCCCTTCTTCTTTCCTCTCCCCTTGTGGGAGAGGATTATGGAACACCTTAATTCCCATGTAATCGTGACATCCCGATGCTAATCGGGAAGGTGAGGGGTAAAACCCTAGAAGCACAATGCAAGTATTATGGTCACCTTCCACGCTGCGAATATCCCCTGCCCCTTGAAACAATTCAGGCCGCAAGCGTGCAGCCTGCGGCCTGAACAAACTCTCAATCAACGGAACCTACACCAGGTTCTCCTTCCGCATGGCCGACAGCGTCTTCTCGAAGGCACCCACTGTCTTCTCCACGTCTTTCTTCGTATGCACCGCGCTGACGATGAACCCTCGTCCGCCCATAATGTCCACGCCATTGTTGATCATCGACTTCTTGAAATTGGGCAGCGCGCCGGCCTTGGCCCCATGGTGCAGCTTCTCGGATGACACCTTCCACACCTCCTCCGGGTCGCTCTCGACGCCGAAGGCTATCAGCACCAGCGACGACACCCCGTGGGCCACGCCCGGCACCTCCATCTTCGAGAACACCTCGTTCAAGCCTTTGCGAAGCTCCGCCGCCGTGGCGTCAGCCCTGGCGTTTATCGGCTCCTTGGCCAGCATTTCCAGGGCCGTGTACCCCGCCACCGCAGACAGCGGGTTGGCGTTGAACGTCCCGTTATGCGCCACACGCCTCTTGTTGTCAAAGGCCGCGTCGCCTCGATGCTGAATCATGTCGATGATGTCGGCCTTGCCGCCCACAGCGCCGCCCGGCAGTCCTCCCGCCACAATCTTGGCCATAGTCGTTAGGTCAGGTGTAATGCCATACTTCACCTGGGCCCCACCCTTAGACAGCCGGAAACCCGTCACCACCTCGTCCAGTATCATCACCACGCCATGCTTCTGCGTAATCTCCCTGAGGCTCTTCAAATAATCCGGGTTCTTCAGCGGGTACTGGCCCATGTGCGGTCCCGTCGGCTCGCTGATAACCCCGGCCACGTCCTTGTCCTTCGACAGCAGCCTGTCCAGCGCCTGCAAGTCCCCCGACGGCACCACCGCCATCGATTCCCATGTGCTGGCCGGAATGCCGCCAGGACTCCCGTCGCCGCCGGCCATAGCGTAGTCGTGCCAGCCGTGGAAGTGGTCCTGGAACTTTACAATCTTGTTCTTGCCCGTGTACGCCCGCGCCATACGCATCGCCATCAGGGTGGCCTCGGTGCCCGAGCTATGGAACCGTATCTTCTCCACCGACGGCATCAGCGCTTTGATTGCCTTGCCCCACCTCAGCTCATACTCCGTGTTCGCCCCCAGGTGCGTGCCCTTCGCCATCTGGTCCTGTACCACCTTTACGATAGCCTGATGCGAGTGACCCAGGATCAGCGCCCCATGACCCGATACATAGTCGACGTACTCAAAGCCGTCCACGTCCCATTTGAGGCCGCCTCTGGCCTCGGTGATATACAGCGGGAAGGGCGTCATATATCGCGTGTCGTGCGTGACGCCGTCCGGAAACGTCTCCGCTGACTGTTTGAACAGCGCCGCCGCCTTGGGGTGCTTCTTTACATACTCTTCAACGATTGTAGGCATTACTGTCTCCTTTTTGAGCAAGTCTAACTCAGTCCCGATTTACGCTTGGCGCCATGATACAATACCGCATGTATCACTCTCAAGGAGCGCCTGGCTGATGAAGAGCTACCTCACCCACCTGGAATGCACCGCCTGCGGCAAGACCCATCCCCACGCCCAGGCCATCCGCACCTGCCCCGACTGTGGCAAGGTCCTCTTCGCCCGCTACGACCTCCCCAAAGCCCGCCGCGAAATCACCCCCAAAGCCTTCCAGGGCCGAGGCAACAGCATGTGGCGTTTCTTCGAGCTTATGCCAGTCCTCAATGAGCGAAACGTCGTCTCCCTGGGCGAAGGCGGCACGCCCCTCCTCAAAGCCGAGCGCCTCGGCAAAAAGCTAGGCCTCAAGAACCTCTACCTCAAGGACGAAGGCCTCAACCCCACCGGCTCCTTTAAAGCGCGAGGCCTCTCCGCCGCCGTCTCCAAAGCCAAAGAGGTCGGCCAGATGCGCGTCACTATACCCACCGCCGGCAATGCCGGCGGCGCCCTGGCCGCTTACGCCGCCCGCGGTGGCCTCGAGTCCTATGTCTTCATGCCCAAGGACGCTCCCGACGCCAACAAGATCGAATGCCAGGTCCTCGGCTCCAACCTCAACCTCGTCGACGGCCTCATCAGCGACGCTGGCCGCATCTCGCAGGAAAAGGCTAAAAAAGAAGGCCTCTTCGACCTATCCACCCTTCGCGAGCCTTACCGCGCCGAAGGCAAAAAGACCATGGCCCTGGAGCTAGCCATCGACCTGGGCTGGAGGGCCCCCGACGCCATTATCTACCCCACCGGCGGCGGCACCGGAATCGTCGGCATGCATAAAGCCTTCAACGAGCTTCGCGAGCTAGGCTGGATCGACTCGCCCCAGCCCAAGTTTGTCTCCATCCAGGCGGAAGGCTGCCAGCCCCTCGTCAAAGCCTACCGCGAGGGCGCCGACAAGGCCGAGCCCTACCCCAACGCTCACACCCTCGCCAGCGGCCTCCGCGTTCCCGGTGTCTTCGCCGACTACATAATCCTCAAAGTGTTACGCGAGACCGGCGGCACAGCCCTCCCGGTCCCTGACCGCGATATGGTCGCCGCCATGAAAGAGCTAGGCGCCGCCGAGGGCGTCTTCGCATGCCCTGAGGGCGCCGCCACCCTGGCCGGCCTCAAACAACTCCTCAAGCAAAACTTCTTCAAAGGCGACGAGACCATCATCCTCATGAACACCGGCTCCGGCCTCAAATACCTGGACGTGCTAAACGCGCATTAGAATTAGTTTCGTCCCTAATGAGCCTGTTCGGCCTTCAGACTTTCATAGTTCGTACAGTTGCGTTCAGGTAAGACTAGTGGTTTGAAGCGAGCGTTACCCATTCTGGTTCTCCCCCTTCGGCCTGGAAGGCGCAGGGGGAGCTAGACGCTGTCCCGAGCCCGCCTCAGGCGGGCCGAAGGAGGGGGTTGTGGTGGTTTATTTTCTTTCCCTCTTCTCCCGTAGTTGGGAGAAGAGGGCTGTAAGCTCGCCGTGGCGAGATAAAGGGTGATGAGGGCCTCTCGGTTAAAGCCAAGGCTAGCTTTTCAGACAAAGCTCATCAATGCAGGGAGCTCCAAGTTTGCCCTTTCGTACAGTGCCGCGCCCCCTTAACGGCTGATACCTGCCACATCTAACCACTGCTAAAGTTATGAAAACTACCCTCGGAGCAGTTGTGGCCCAGGTACCCGCCCGCGAAAATCTATTCCAGGCCTTCCTCCAATGGGGCGCCAGAGGCCTCCCCACCCGCCGCCTGCGGCCAGGTTCTACGCCGCGGCCCTGGTCTTTGTGATAAAAAAGCTCCTCCAACACGAACGGGCCAGCCATTCCCCCATCGCCTCCGACTTCCTCAACCGCTTGTTCCCGGACGCCAATCTTCATTTGCAGGGCGATTGGGATATAGAGAGTCCCATGGCTGACCACGCCGACGGTGAACCCGACATCATTATCACCGCCCCCGGACTCCTCGCCTTCCTGAAGGTCACCGAGTCTAAGCGGGCAAACCCAAAACGGCTTGCTCCCCAAGTTCGCGCTCTCCACGCGTCGTTAGCCAATGAGGGAGCGCGGCAAGGCGTGCGCGCCACCCTTCTTCTCCTCACCCCCTTCGGCGGGCAGTCCCATAAGGCGTCTTCTACCTTTGAATCCTCCTGGCTTAGGGCCTCGCAGCTCCTAGGAGAAATCGACGAGTCGCTGCCAGCCGGCCCCTCCAGCATGGAAGACGCTCTACGTACCCGCGGCCTCATTCAAACCTTTCGACAGTTCCTGAAGGAGAACGGCCTCGCGGTCGAGAAGCTCCATCACGCCCCCACATCCAGCGACCTCCCAAGCGTTGTCAGCCTCCTGATGCAAGTTCGATGGGCGCTGGAAGCTCAAGGCTTGAGCGCCGGCAAGAACGAAGGCCATTCCCCCGCCAGCATCGGCGATTGGATGGGCTGGCAGCTTAAGTCCCGCCGCAAAGCTCCTCGATATTCCTGCGGCATCTACCTCAGCTTCCCCTCCGAAATCGTAGTCCGCTGCCACGGCGCGGCGGACTCCCACCTGCCCCAAATACCAGGCCGCGCTATCACTGGCGGCAACTGGCTCCCCCTGAAAGACGGCTTCGAGTACCGCACCCTCGACGGCGGCTATATCCTAGAGATCAGGAAGCCCCTCCCTAACCAGTTCCCCATCTCTACCGTCGAAAAACAGGTTGCCCGAGTCCAGGACATCATCAAGGCCGCTCTGGATATAGTCGAATTCAAAGACTCTTTGGAGGACTCCCCTAAAAGCCGTTTTCCATCGGGCTGCGTCAAGTCAACCCTGGACCAGAAAATTGGGAAGTCTCGCCCTTATTTCATCCCGCCCTCCACGCCCAAATTCGCTTCAAAAGGCCATCGGACCGCCAGCCAGCGGACGCTTCTCTTGCAAAAACAGGCAAAGCCTTCGCCCTACTCCTTCCTCGCCTCCGGATGCTACCTTTCCGCCCATTCCTCCTAACACCACTCTTCCCTGAACGTCTGTCGCCAGTTGAGGATTGTGGCTTATGAAAAGAAGTATTCTGTCATTCTGAACGAAGTCGGTGCTCCGACGCAGTCGAAGAATCAGTTATGACGGTAACTCCGCTAGCCTTATCAGTGACACACTCCACTTTCCTTGCCGTCCGCAATTCCTGTCAACCATCCGCAATTAATGCCAACTATCCAAGGAACCTTATCTTCACTCGTACTTCTTCTTGCCCACTAACTCTCCCTGATGCTACCATGACCTCTGAACCTAAATGGGAAGGCGAGTCATGGAAGTAGTCCTTAGCGCACCCCGGGGCTTCTGCGCCGGGGTAGTCCGCGCTATCGAAGTCGTTGAACTCTGCCTCGAGCGCTTTAACCCGCCCATTTATGTAAAGCACCAGATCGTCCACAACCCCTACGTCGTCGCCGCCCTCGAAAAGAAAGGCGCCATCACCGTCGAGGACGTGGATGAAATCCCCCCCGGCTCCACCGTCGTCTTCTCCGCCCACGGCTCGCCGCCCGAAGACTTCCAGAAGGCCAAAGACCGGAGCCTTCGCGTCATCGACGCCACCTGCCCCCTCGTTACGCGCGTTCACAACGAGGCCCTCAAGTACAGCCGAGAAGGCAAAAAGCTCGTCCTCGTTGGCCACCGCGGCCACGCCGAAGTCCGCGGCACCATGGGCCAGTCCCCCATGCTCCTCATCGACGACCGTCACGTCAACGACGTCCCATCTTGGAATCCCAACACGGAAATCGCTGTCCTCACCCAGACTACCCTCTCCGTGGACGATACCGCCAAAGCCATCGGCCGCATCAAGGAACGCTTCCCCAGCGCCATTATCCGCAACGACGTCTGTTACGCCACCACCAACCGCCAGGAGGCCGTCAAAAAGCTCGCCAAAGTTGTGGACCTGGTCCTGGTCATCGGCGCCGAGAACTCCTCCAACTGCAACCGCCTCCGTGAGGTGGCCGAAAGTTATGGCGTCCCCGCCTACCTCATCAACGGCGCCAACGAACTGAAAAACGAGTGGTTGGAGGGCGTCCAGCGCGTCGGCATCACCTCCGGCGCCTCCACCCCGGAAATCTTGGTGGAAGAGGTCATAGAAGCCCTCAAGCCCGAGGAAGTCTCCACCCTCAAAGGCGTCGATGAAGACGTAACCTTCGTCCTCCCCAAAGAACTCCGCTAACCGCCCGATGTCATTGAGCCTCGATATCTTGAGTGATTGCTCTGTCCAGAAAATTCCTTTCTCTCTCAAAATGCTTAGATCTTGTCGAGGTTTGAAGCATATAAAGAGGGCTGACCGGCACCAAGGAAATTCCTTCTCCCCTTGTGCCTGTCCCGAGTACCCCCGAGGGAGGAGAAGGCGTAGCATGAGGGGTGAATCCCTAGCACTACAAGACACTCATCAGAGCCAACACTCCCTGTTCATCCCCAAACCAACATGTCGTTCCCGCAGACAGGCCATCTTATAAAATGAAACCCTACAACCGTCCCCTCACCATCTGGGGCTTCCTCTGGAGCCTCCCCGTCACCGTCCTCGGCCTCCCCCTGGCCCTCCTCTCCTTCCCCTCCCTCGGCCTCCGCGGCGGCGTCCTCCTCTGCGTCGGCAACCGGGGCTTCGCCCACCTCTTCCTCGCCAAACGCGGCTACGCCGCTATAACCCTTGGCCATATCCTCATCGCCATCCGGCCTCCGCCCAACCACCTTTGGCAGCACGAGCGCGAGCACACCCGCCAGGCCCAGCGCCTTGGCATCTTCTTCCTCCTCGCCTATCTCTTCTTCCTGGCCCGCCACGGCTACCGACAGAATCCCTTCGAAGTCGCTGCCCGCCAGGTCCAGGACCAGTTCCGCGCCGACAATCCCGCTATCGCCGACCAGCTAATCGGCTAAAATAGACCTTACTTACTCCGCATCGGAGGCTTCTAGTGGCGAAAATTCCTGAGCTAAAAGAGCAGTACCTGTCCCTGGACAGGGAGATCAAATGGAAAGGCGAGGAGGTTATCGACACCGGATGCCTACTAGCCTTCGAGTACGAATACCCCGACCAGCCGGCTGAAGTCAAAATCGACACCGACGAATTCACCGCCGTCTGCCCCTGGACCGGCCTCCCCGACTACGGCGTCCTCACCATCCACTACACGCCGTCGGACAAAGTCATCGAGCTCAAGTCCCTTAAGTACTATCTGTTCTCGTATCGAGACGTTGGCATCGTCCAGGAGCACGCCGCCAACCGCATCCTCAACGACCTCGTCGCCCTATGCCGCCCCCGCAGCATGAAAATAACCCTGGACTACAAAGTCCGAGGCGGCATCCACACCGTCGTCACCACCGAATACCCCACGGCCAACGCCTAAACGCATTCTTGTCATTCTGAGCTAAGTCCTTCTGTACTCGGAAGGACTTAGTCGAAGAATCTGTTCTCACATCAAACCTGGCCTCATCTTAGGCTGGATGAATCCACTATTTTTGTAGGGGCGAGGTGACCTCGACCATCCCTGCAACGCCCACCTACTTCTTCCTCCCCACCAAAACGTCCTCTCCGCTCACCCTCACTTCATATACAGACAACGCCTCGTCAGCCGGCGGCGACTCCGGCTGCCCCGTCTTGATATTAAATATCGCCGCGTGTATCGGGCACTCCACCAGGTGGCCGTCAAAATACCCCTCCGAAAGCAGCCCGCCCGCGTGTGTGCACTCCTCCCCGACAGCGTAAAACTCCCCGCCTAGGTTCACAATCATAACCCGTTCCGTCCCTATCTCCACCACCTTCAGCTTCCCCGGCGGGATCTCAGCGGTCGTAGCTGCCTTTCTAAACTCCTCTGCCATGCGCACCTCTGCTGGAATAACTAGCTGCCCATTTTAAGACTAGCCCTAATCGACGGCCAGCCAGCCAGATTATAGCTGCTTTACGTAGCGCACAAAAGGCTGGCTTTCCTTCGCAGTTTATCCTTGACTTGCCCCTACCCCTTGGCTAGAATCGAATTATGCTCTCATCCGCTAATCTGGGATAGCGTATCTCTTGCATCAACCAATTCATTACACAGCGCAATTCATGAGGATAATTATTGAGGCTATCATAATTACCAAGGGCTTCGGCCCTGAGACACATACGCACGGAAAATTCCTGGGGGCACATCAAATGCCCCCAAGTGTTTTTCAGACGACTGGGAGGTTAACATGGCCCAGCTAAAAGAACGACCAGCCACCAGCCACAGCGCATCACTGCCCCACCACGACTTGAGCGTCTCCGACTCCCAGATGCTCGAGCTCTACTCCAAGATGGTCCTGGCTCGTGGCTTGGACGAACGCCTCTGGGCCTTGAACCGCCAGGGCAAAGTCCCCCTCCTAGCCTCCTGCCAGGGCCTCGAGTCCGCCTCCGTCGGCAACGCCTTTGCCGCCCTCCAGGAAGGCGGATGCTTCTTCTTCTCTTATTACCGCGAGCTTCCCCTCCGCCTCATGCTGGGCCTCTCGCCTCTGGATATCATGGTGGCCCACTACGGCAAGGCCGCTGACGCTTTCAACGCCGGCCGTCAGTTCCTCTTCCAGGGCTACTCCCCCAAACACCCCATCATCATCAACTCCAATGTTGTCGGCTCCAGCCTCTGCCATGCCACCGGCTACGCCCTGGGCTGCAAGACCCTGGGCGAGGACACAGTAGTCCTCGTCTCCTTCGGCGACGGCGGCTCCAGTGAGGGCGAGGCCCATGAGGCTATGAACTTCGCCGGCATCCATAAGCTTCCCATTGTCTTTATCTGCTACAACAACAAGCTCGCCATATCCGTCCCCCAACGAAAGCAGATGGCCATCGACAACCTCGCCGACCGCGCCCCCGGCTACGGCTTCCCCGGCTACTCCATTGACGGCATGGATATCCTGTCTGTCATAAAACACACCCGCGAGGCCATCCAGCGCGCCCGCTCCAAGGACGGCGGCCCCACCCTCCTCGAGTTCAAGGTCGAGCGTCTGAAACCTCACACCTCCGACGACGACGACCGCAAGTACCGCACCCCGGAAGAACTGGACCTCGTGCGCCGCCGTGACCCCCTACCCATCTTCCGCTCCTATCTCCTCGAACACGGAGTCATCACTGACGAGCAAGACCGGCTTATCCAGGCCCAGGTAAAAGAGAAGATTGACCAGGCCACCGAGGCGGCGGAGAAGGAGCCTTGGCCTGATCCCTCCACCCTCCTAAACCACGTTTATTCTCCCTAAGTGTCCTGCAGTAGCTCACACTTGAGGCGCAAAAATGTACTGCTCGGCTCCAAGGAAATTCCTTCTCCCCTTGTGGGAGAAGGCGCAGGTTGAAGACTCGCCGTGGCGAGATGAGGGTTGAAACCCTGTGGACACAATTCGAGCATTAATACCAACCATTCCCTACTCTCCGATTCAGTCTCAAAAAACTAGCGTAAGACTCTAAAGGGAGCTTCTATGGCCGCAAAATCTGTCATCGAAGCCATCCGTGAAGCCATGCTGGAGGAGATGCGCGCCGACTCCCGCGTTATGGTCCTGGGCGAGGACGTCGGCAAGCGCGGCGGCGTCTTCCTCGCCACCCAGGGCTTCATCGAAGAGTTCGGCGAAGCCCGCGTCATCGATACCCCCCTCGCCGAGGCCTCCATCGCCGGCATCTCCGTCGGCCTCGCCTTCAAGGGCCTCCGCCCCATCGCAGAAATCCAATTCTCCGACTTCTGGTGGCCCGCCTGTAACCAGATCATCGGCGAGGCCTCCCGCGCCCACTACGGCAGCAACGGCGCCCTCAGCGTCCCCATGGTCGTCCGCATCCCCTACGGCGGCGGCGTCCTCGGCGGTCTCTACCACTCCCAGAGCATCGAAGGCTATCTCTACAACACCCCCGGCCTCAAGGTCATCACCCCTGCTACCCCCTACGACGCCAAGGGCCTCCTCAAAGCCTCTATTCGAGATAACAACCCTGTCATCTTCCTCGAGCACAAAAAGACCTACCGCGCCGTCCGTGGCGAAGTCCCCGACGGCGACTACATCATCCCCATCGGCGTCGCCGACGTTAAGCGGCAGGGTTCCGACATCAGCCTCTTCTCCTATGGCCTCACCATGCATTACAGCCTGGAAGCCGCCGCCCGGCTGGAAAAAGAGGGCGTCAGCGTGGAGGTCGTCGACCTCCGTACCCTGCGGCCCCTGGACAAGGACACCATCCTCGCCTCCGCCAGGAAGACCGGCAAGGTCCTTATCGCCCACGAGGCCAACGTCATCGGCGGAGTCGGCGCTGAAGTCGCCGCCATCATCGCCGCCGACGCCTTCGAGTATCTCGACGCGCCTATCCATCGCATCGGCGGCCCCGACGCCCCGGGCATGGCCTTCGCTCCTACCCTCGAAAGCGCCTACATGCTCAACCCCGACAAGATTTCCGCCGCCCTCCGCGAGTTGGCGGCCTACTAGCAGGCTATGGCTAAAATCCTCATCGAGCTTCCCCAGGTGGGCGAGTCCGTCGTCGAAGGCGTTATCGACAAGTGGCTGAAAAAGCCCGGCGATAAGGTCTCCAAGTTCGACCCCCTCGTTGAAGTCGTCACCGACAAGGTCAATATGGAGGTCCCTTCTCCCTACGACGGCGTCATCACCCGCATCCTCGCCCAGGAAGGCGCCACCATCCCCATGGGCGCCCCCATCGCCGAGCTTGAGACCTCTGACCCTGCCGCCCTCCAGGCCCAGCCGTCCTCCCACAGCGCGCCCGCCACGGTTCCCACGGCGCCCTCTACCCCCAACACCATCGGCACGCTAGTCGAAGACAGCCTTGGCGTCGGCCCTACCGGCGGCGGCGCAGGCCCCAACGGCCAGCCCTCTGAGACCCCGGCTGGCGCCTCCGTCGCCACCGAAGAACGCTTCTACTCCCCCATCGTCATGAAACTTGCCAAAGAACACGCCATAGACCTCGCTCAGGTCAAGGGCACCGGCATGGCAGGCCGCGTGACCAAGAAAGACGTCCTCGAATACGTTGAGTCCCGCCCCAAAGCCGGCGTCGCGGCCCCGGCCCGGACTCCCACACCAGCCCCCTCAACCCCCACCCGTCCCAGCGCCGACGAGGAAGAAGTCGCTGTCTCCCCCATCCGGCGCACCATCGCCCAGCACATGGCCCGCAGCGCCGCCGAAATCCCCCACGCATGGGCCATGATCGAAGCCGATGTTACAGAACTCGTGAAGCGCCGTCAGGCTGTTCGAGAGGACTTCAAGCGCCGCGAAGGCGTGGACCTCACCGCCCTCCCCTTCGTCATCAAAGCCGTAGTCGAGTCCCTCAAAGAGCATCCCCTCCTTAACTCCACCTGGCGCGACGGCAAAATTATCCTCAAGAAGCGCATCAACATAGGCGTCGCCGCCGCCGCGCCCGAAGGCCTCGTCGTGCCCGTCATCCACGACGCCGACGCCATGAGCGTCGCCCGCCTCAACAAGGCCGTCCGCGACCTGGCCGACCGCGCCCGCCAGAACAAGCTGACCCTCGCCGACGTTCAGGGCGGCACCTTCAGCGTCAACAACACCGGCGCCATCGGCACCATCATCAGCCGGCCCATCATCAACCACCCCCAGGCCGCTATCCTCACCACCGAGACCATCCAGAAACGTCCCGTCGTCATCAACGACGCCATCACCATCCGCTCCATGATGAACCTCTGCCTCTCCTTCGACCACCGCATCCTAGACGGCGCAGAGGTCGGCACCTTCCTCCAGTCCGTCAAACGCAAGCTGGAACGCATGGGCGCAGACACCCCCCTCCACTAATCAGCGATCGCCGTCTATCCCCTCTGTATGCCTGACTCATACTTGTGGATTGGCTTATGAAAAACGCGAACCTTTTGAACCGACGGGTTCGGGCTATCCCCTCAGGTTCTCCCTCTTCTCCTATTACAAAGGAGAAGAGGGAGTTAGACGCCGTCCTGAGCCTGGCCGAAGGAGGGGGTTGTGGTTCCTCTTTTTCTCTTCCCCTTCTTCCAGCAGGAAGAAGGGGCCAGGGGATGAAGGTATCCCGCTTAAGAACAAGGTTAGCTTCTCTTACAAGGTACTGATATGGATCTCTGCCACGTCGCCCACCTCGGCCTAATCGAATACCACCATGCCTGGGACCTCCAAAAACACCTCGTAGACCAGGTCTCCCGCGCCCAGCGGCCCAACACCCTCCTCCTCCTCCAACACCCCCACGTCTACACCCTTGGCCGACGAGGCCAGCGACAGGACATCCTCTTAGATGAAGCGCGCCTCCAAACCCTCGGCGTCCAGGTCGTCGAGTCCGACCGCGGCGGCCAGGTCACCTACCACGGCCCCGGCCAGCTCGTCGCCTACCCCATCGTCAACCTGCGAGACTGGGGCGGCCCCCTTAAATACGTCCGCACCCTTGAGCAGGTCATGATCAGCACCCTCGCCGACTACGGCCTCCAGGCCACCCTCATCCCAGGCCTCACCGGCGTCTGGGTCAAAGACGCCAAAATCGGCGCCATCGGCGTCAAAATCAGCCGGGGCGTCGCCCACCACGGCCTCGCCCTCAACGTCTCCCCCGACCTCTCCTACTTCCAGCACATTATCCCCTGCGGCATTACCGATAAAAGTGTTGCCTCCATGCAGGCCCTTCTAGGCAAACCCGTCTCCCTGGAAGACGTAGCCTACACCCTTCAGTTCCACTTCGGCCGCCTCATGTCCCTCCGCATGCTGGAAATCGACCCAATAAAAGAAGGACTTCAACCACAAAGCGCCAGCCGTTCATGATGGCAGGAATAAGTAGTCAAATAGCGGCAGTACTACAACAAGTGGTTTTTGGTCCCCCTGTCTGGTACCCCCTCTTCTCCTATTGCAAAGGAGAAGAGGGGGATAGGGGGTGATGAGGTGCTCTTATTTTTCTTTCCCTCTTCTCCCGTAGTCGGGAGAAGAGGGACTAAGGGTGATGAGGGCGCCTCGATTAAGAACGAGAATAGCTATTTAAAAATCTCGCTTAGACTCTACCCCTTCCTCACCACATACTCCACCCTAGTCTCCGGGGTCGCCACGGCGACCGATCCGTAAAGCGGTCAACGCCGCTGATACGTGTCCACTAAGTCCTTCGCCTGCGTCTTGTCCACCCCCACCAACTCAAACATCATGCGCACCCGGTCGTATATCGAATGCACCTCGTGTACCTTCTCCGTGTCGCGAGTCGCGTCCAGCGACACCGACACCCCGGACAGCGGGTACTCCTTCTCCCTCGACAGCCGTTGCAGCATCAGCACCGCGCAGGCCGTCAGCCCAGAAAAGAACGCCTCCCCCGCCGTAATCGCCTCGTTGGGCCCGCCCACATAGTCCACGTCATCGACCACGAAATGGTTCGTCCGCGCGCTGGTCACACACCTCCCCTTTATCCCCGTGCTCGCCGAACTCACCGTAAGCGTATGAAAATTAGCCATAATACTCCATCCTTTACATTCGCATGAAGGTATTCTTGAAAGTCCTACAACAACACTTTCTACCTACCTAAAGCCCTTTCTGGTCCTCTCTTCACTTGAACGCCTGATGCCAGTGGAGAATTGTGGCTTAGCTAAGGACTGAGCGCCACCAAGAAAATTCCTTCCCCCTTGATGGGGGAAGGCGCAGGTTGAGGGTGAAGCCCTAGCACTACGCTCCGTCCGCCAGGCTCTGCCACACCTTACACTGGCCTCGCTCCTTCCTCTTCACATTTTGTACCAGAAAACTAGCGCCAGCCACCTTGAGGCCTGTCCCGAGTATCCCCCGAGGGAGGGAAAGGCTAGGTTAGGGGGGTCGGGGTCTTGGCGCTGTGTGCGCTCACATCTCGGACAACCCTTAGGCAGTAAAGTCGTCCTCCGTAACTATACTAACCGAGGAATCACCTCACCCAAAAAGTACCCCAGGCCCGCCGATATCGCGCCAATCGTCATAATCTCTAACCCCTGCAAAAGCGGCTTCCGCTGCACCAGCCGCCCCTTCGCCATCCCCAGTACAAATAACGAACCCAGCGCCAGCGCCACCGATATGCCGATGGCCCTCCATCCCTCCTCGAAGAAGTACGGCATAATCGGTATGATGGCGCCGATGATAAACGCCGCCCCCATGGTCAACGCGTCCTTTAAAGGGTTCGACGCCAGATCCGGGTCGATGCCCAACTCCTTCTCCACCAGTGTCCTCAGCCATAGCTCCTTATCCGACGCGATATGCTCCGCCATTTCCCGCGCCTCGTGATAGTTCATGCCCTGCTGGTGGTACAGGAACACCAGCTCTGCCATCTCCTCCGCCGGGTTCTCCTCCAGCTCCTTGGCCTCTTTCTCAATCTCCGCCGTGAACACATCCCGCTCTGCCTTCGTCCCCAAATACGTCCCCGTCGCCATCGACACCATGCCCGCCAGCGCCCCCGCCAGCCCCGCGATGACCACCGTCGTCGTGTCGCTGGCGGCCACCGCCGCCCCCACTGCGGTTACCAGCGCCACCGTGCTCATCAGCCCGTCCTGCGCCCCGAACACCACCTCCCGAATCCGCCCGAAAGCCGCCACCCGCCACCGCTCCCTCTCCACCTCCCGCACCGCCTCCGGAAACTCGGACTGGGCCTCGGCCACGTGAATGTCGTCGTGCTTCTTCTCCTGCGGCGCGACCGCTGTCGCGGTCTCGGTCTTGGGTATATCCAATTCAGCAACATCCGCGTCGGAAATATCAGGGAGCCGAGGCGGCGCCAGCCGTGCCTTATCCTCTTGCTTCCCGTTGAGCTTGCCCTCCATTACGCTAATGGCCTTCAGGAACGACTCTAAGTGGTGCCGCTCCCGGTCCATCGCCATCGTGAACGCTCGTGCCGCGTCCCGACGCCCCTCGTCCAGCGCGTCCCGTATCATTCGAGGGTACCGGCTGTTTATCTCCTTAGCCTCGCCCTGTGTTACCTCTTTCAGGTTCTCCAACGTGGAGCGCACCGCGCCGGCAGTCTTCAAATGATTGACGCCGTGGATGTTCTCCGCCCCCGCCGTCTCTTGAAAAATCTGCGCAATCTCCGGATGCCCCTCCTCCATGGCCTTGGCCGCGTAGGCGTTGTACTTCAGCATCGCCATGGCCTCGCCGATAATGGCGTTCCAGAGGTTCTTGTCCGTTCTCGACATCGTCTCTAATTCAGCCATGCGCCACCTCAAAAACAATCACCATTGGATTCAATAAATACTTTACCACACCACGCTTCATCAGCTTTACTCGAAGACTCTCAGCGAGAAGGTGTTCTAGGTTTGCCACATCAGGTTCCCCTTCTTCTCCTATTGCAAAGTGCTCCGCTACCTTTAAGCATATATCGACGAGTCCGATGTAATCGGACCTGTCCCGAGTACCCCCCGAGGGAAAGGGGCCAGGGGATGGTATCCAGATTTAAAACAAGGTTGCCTTTTCAGCTAAAGGATCATGAGTTCCACACCATCCCCCAGCTTTCGTCTATAATACGCCCCAACGAACACACGCGGCGCAACCCGCCCCAAACCATCAATTGAGGAGCAACAATGGCCACTAAACAAAAAACCGGCAAAATGCGACAGCGCAGCCTCCGAAACCTGAAAGTCAGCTCCATCGGCATGGGCAGCGCCCAGACCTACGACGTCTATAAGGACGAGGACATCGCCGTCCGACGCCAGATCATGGACGCCTGCATCGACGAGGGCGTCACCCTCATCGACACCTCCCCCATGTACGGTCGCGCCGAGGAGGTCATCGGCAAGGTCATCGAAGGCCGCCGCGACAAGTTCCAGCTCGCCACCAAGGTCTGGGCCGCCGGCAAGGAGACTGGCCGCGCCCAAATCGCCCGCTCCTTCGAGTTGATGAAGACCGACCACATTGAGCTTATCCAGATTCATAACCTCGTCGACTGGGAAACCCACCTTCCCTATCTCGAAAAGCTCAAGTCCGAAGGCAAAATCGACCTCATCGGCATCACCTACGGCTACCCCGACATGCTGCCCGAAATGATGCGTATCATGAAAACCAAGCGCGTCGATACCATCCAGGTCTCCTACAACCTCAAGGATCGCGCCGTCGAAAAAGAGGTCATCCCCCTGGCCGCCGATCTGGGCATGGGCGTCCTGGTCATGCGGCCCACCGGCAAAGGCTCCCTCGCCACCGGCCTCAAGCGCCAGCCCGACATCGGCCCCCTGGCCGAGTTCGGCATCCAGACCTGGGGCCAGGCCGCCCTCGCCTGGCTTCTCGCAGACCCACGCATCGGCGTCCCCATTCCCGCCACCACCAAACCCTCCCGCATCGCTGAAAACGCCCTCCCAGGCAAAATCGCCCCCCTCCCCAAAGAGATGCGCGACTACATAGAAAAGGAAACCGCCCGCTGCTCCTAAATTTACACGTCCCTTTCTTCTTGGGCAGCTGATGCCAGTATAGGCTTGAGACGGAAAAAGGAATTGATGAGGACCAAGGAAATTCCTTCTCCCCTTGTGGGAGAAGGCGAAGGATGAGGGGTAAGCCCTAGAGGCACGATACTTTATCAGTGCCGCCTGCCACGCTGCGTTTATCCCCTCCTCTGCTTAGGGTCCTTGCCAGGGAGATTAATCATGAACACCCGCAAACTCGCCACCCTCCAAGTCCCAGTCATCGGCATGGGCAGTGCTACCACCTTCGACGTCGAAGACCCAGAAGGCTACGCCGCCCGACGCCAGATCATGGACAACTGCCTATCCGTCGGCTCCAACTTCATCGACACCTCGCCCATGTACGGCCGCGCCGAAAAAGCCCTCGGCGTCGCTATGAAAGGCAAGACTGGCGACTTTATCCTCGCCACCAAAGTCTGGTGCTGCGGCAAAGACACCGGCAAAGGCCAGATAGCCCGCTCCTTCAAGCTTTTGGGAACCGACCACATCCATGTTCTTCAAATCCACAACATGATCGATTGGAAGACCCACCTTCCCTACCTGGAATATCTGCGAGAAGCCCGCATGATAGACCTCATCGGCGTCTCCTTCACCCTGCCCCCCGGCTTCCCCCTCATGATGGAAATCATGAAGACGGGACGAATCCAGACTATCCAAATCTCCTACAACGTACTGGAGCGCGAGGCCGAAAAACAGATGCTCCCCCTCGCCCAGGAGCTAGGCATCGGCATCATCGTCATGCGGCCCCTGGCCTCCGGCAGGCTGGCCAAGAATGTGTCGAAGCCCCCCGATGTCTCACCCCTCCGCGACTTCGGCATCGAGACCTGGCCGCAAGCCCTCCTCGCCTGGGTCCTCGCCGACCCCCGGGTCAGCGTCCTCATCCCCTCCACCACCAGGCCCGAGCGCATCCTGGAAAACGCCAAAGCTGGCTCCCTTCCTACCCTCCCCAAAGACCTCCGCGACTACATCTCCAAAGAAGCCCAGCGCGTCTACGAGACCTAATGTGAATTCAAGAAGTGTTAGATATTCTGAAAAGAATACACCTAACAAGTTGAGGCATATCGAGTGTCTCTTCTGGCCCTCCCTCTTCTCCTATTGCAAAGGAGAAGAGGAAATTAGACGCCGTCCTGAGCCTGGCCGAAGGAGGTTGATGAGGTGATCCTTATTATTTCTTCCCCTTCCAGCAGGCTGTACTCAGTCCCGATGCAGTCGGGAAAGGGGACAAAGGGGATGGTATCCCGAGTGAGAAGAGATTTGCTTTACAAGACTTCTTTCCAATCAAATTAAAAGGGCGCCCTGATTTTTCGGGGTGCCCTTTTAATCGTTCAGCTACTTCGGCTCAGGCCCAAAGTCCGACGACTTCATTATCTGGTCCCGCGCATGCTCAATCAGCGGCTGTACCCTCGGCAGATACTCCTTCGACCACCTCGGGTCCGCCTCCACCGCTGCCTTCGCCTTCTCGAAATGCGCCAGGCTCTCATACGCCCATATGTGTATCACCTGTGTAATCGGGCCGATAATCGTGTAATACCAGCCCGCCAGCTTGATGCCGTGCTTCTGACGCAGCGGCAGCGCAATCTCACGCACCGCCGCCATATAGTCTTGCAGCTTGCCCATCCTCAAATCGTAAGTCCGTACGTCGTAAATCATCGCGGCTCCTCGGCGTTGTTATGAAAAGTCCAGTCGAAGCTACCAGCGACGATACGTGCTGTCAAGCCGAAAGTCCCGCCGGTTCTCTTTGCCTGCGGGTGTTACGAAGTAGCCAAGGTTTGGGTTGTCCTGCCTATCTGATCCTCCCCCCTTGAACACATGACACACATTAAGACCTAGATTTTAGAAACAGCCCCTAGAACAGATGGGGCCGGGGCGTCTCATCGGGTACCCCTTCTTCTCCTATTGCATAGGAGAAGAAGGGGTTAGAGCCTGCCCTGAGCTTGTCGAAGGGGGATGATGAGGTGGTCTATTTTTCTCTTCCCCTTCCAGCAGGCTGTACTCAGTCCCGATGCAGTCGGGAAAGGGGCCAGGGGATAATATCCCGATTATGACTAGGTATGTATTGTGCATCGCACGTCTTGAGGAGAAAAAATTAGTGAGAGCGGTCGGGGCGTAACGGGGCGGGAGTCGCCGCCCCATCCCTCCACCTTAACGCCGCGCTCACGCTGTCCGTCACCACCCCATCGATCCCCGGATTCGGCCAGCCCTTGCTTTCATGCATATCCTGGTCCCACGCCAGCGCCAGCTTCCCGTGACGATGGAAATGCGCCAGCATCCTTGGCGTCATCGTCCTGTGGTCCGGGTTCATCCACTGCGCCTTCGCCAGCGGGCTTAGCCATCGATGGCTTATCGGGTACGGATGGTGCGCGCTCCATATGTAGCCTCTTGGTATTCGCGGCTCCAATTTGCGCATCGCGAACAGCGCCATCGGATTAAAGCTGGCGACCAGCGTGCTATCCATCCGGTCGTGCCGCTTTATTACCGACGCCACCCGGCTCGCCAGGGCCATCACACCCCATCCTCTCACCTTCAACTCCACGTCCAGCAGGAACCCTTTAGGCATCTCCTCTAGGACCTCCTCCAACGTCGGCACCCTGGCCCCGTTGAACCTTGCGTCATACCACGACCCCGCATCCAGCTCCTTCAACTGCGCCAGCGTCAGCCTGCCCACAGGCCCCCTCCCGCTGGTGGTGCGGTCCACGTGCCGGTCGTGCATCACCACCACGTGCCCATCCATGCTCAGCCGCACGTCCAGTTCGACGCCGTCCGCCCCCTTCTCCGCTGCCGCCCTGAACGCCTCCAGCGTGTTCTCCGGCGCCGACTCGACGTCTCCTCTGTGAGCAATGACCAGCGGCCTCGACAGCACGCCTAGCTTCAAAGGCCAACCTGAAATCTTCTCACTGCTTTTCATGAAAGAGCCTGAAGATATCTTAGTGCGCCAAACTAGGCGCAGGCAAATGAAGAGCGGCTGGCGCGGCCTATTTAGCTCGGCGCGCCCTTACGGCGTCGATACGCGGCGCTTGCGCTGTTTTCTAAACTGCGGCAGAGGGAAATTCCAATGCAGCCGCAGCTTTGACGGTATAAGCCTCTGGTACAAACGCCGCCGGAAGATAGTCTCGTAGAGAATGTACGTGACCAGCATGGTCACCGCACCCATCACGGCGTCCAGAATGTAGTGGTTGCCTGTGATGGTAATCGCGAAAAGAGTCATAGTCGGGTACAGCACGCCTAGGATCTTGAAGTACCACGCCTTTTCGGTAAAGAAGATGAACCCAAAAATCGTTGTCCAGGCAAAGTGCAAGCTCGGCATAGACGCGTAGGCGTTGTAGTAGGACCGCATCTCCCGGCTGCCATACCAGCTTGGCCCGTATTCGCTGATGGTGTCAATGAACCCAAAGCCCGGCATGTACCTGGGCGGCGATAGGGGGTATAGCACAAATACCGTCAGCGCCACCGCAAAACTCAGCAGTATCACGCTGCGATAGTAAAAATACTTCTCCCTGTTCATCAGGTAATAAAGAAAGGCCGCCGTAAGGACAATCGGGAAAAAGGTGACTATGTAAATCCAGTTAAAAAGCGTGGTCAGCCACGGCCCCACCCTCAACGCCCAGTCCTGCCACGCGGGCTCCCAGAGAAAACCCAGGTCCTTTTCAAAGTCGATAAGTTTGAGAGCGTTGGCCGTGGCTACATGCTCTACGTCCGGTATCACATACCGGCGGATTATCATATAGACAAAATAAGCGCCCACTATTAAGACTAATTCCCTGATGTGGGCCACCCACCCGTCTCGCGCAATGAGTCGTTTTAGAAAGTTTGACGCCAATTTAACCCTAATCGTTTGTAACTAACTGCCTCTCCCCATGATAACAACTTATTGTAATACTTGGAGCGGGTCAAGAGAGCAGTGTTGAAGTTTATGAGCGGTCGAATATGACTTGCGGCAGATTAGGCGCAATAGATACTTTTCCTTTGCCGCAGCTAGTCGAAAATAACCAAGGCCTGGACTTACATTCGCCTTAGGGCTTCTTGGACGCCGCTTCCGCCGGCATGTCCCCGCTCAGCGCGGGCTTCGCCGGCGTCCCGCCCTTCCCCCCCCGTCCTCACCGCCGCCAGATGCCTCTGCCCCGCCTTGCTCTCTAAGTACACATTGCACGTTGTGCATCCCACGTGTACCGACGTGCTATTTTTGCCCTTGAATAGATCACGAGCCGTCACGTACTGCTGGTTGTTCCAGATCTCCTTTATGCTCCTGTCCGTCACGTTGCCAAAATCGTCCTTGGCGTCCGTCAGGTAGCAGCACGGCGCGTAGCCCCCGTCCCAGTTCACCACGCCGCTGCGCCACAACCGCCAGCACCGCGCCCCGTTCTCGCCGTAAGGTTTGTCAAAGGGCGACCCACCGTCCACCGTCTGCCGCGACGACGGCAGCCACCGGCGCGCTACCTCCGTGTCGCTCTCGCCGTGCGGGAAGTCCACCTTCTTGAAGATAATGCTGTTAAATCCCAGTTTCTTGGACATGGCGCGGGCTTCTTCTATCTGGTGCTCGTTCTGCTTCATTACGATGAACTGCCACTCCATATGCGGCGTCTCGAAGCCCAGCTCTCGCTTCTTCTGCGCCAGCAGCCGCACGTTGTCCTGCACCCGATTCAAGTGTCCGCCGACCCTGTACTTCTCATACACCTCTTGCGTGGTCCCGTCCATCGAAACTATAAGTACGTCCAGGCCCGCCTTGATTATCGACTCCGCCATCTCAGGCGTCAGTGGCTTGTTTAGATTAGAGCTGATAATCGTGGCGATGTTGGCCTTGTTGGCGTAGGCCACAAACCGGTCGATCTGTTTGTTCAGGAAAGGCTCGCCCCAGCTATACAGCGTCAGCCAGATGCAGTAGTCCTTGATCTCGTCGATGACCTTGGTGAAAGTCTCATAGCGCATAACACCTTTCTGGCGGTTCACCGTGCCCAACCCCGTGTGGCACAGCGGGCACTTAAGCTGGCAGATGTTGGTGGTGTCTATCTCCCACTCGTAAGGGTAGCCCCACACCTTGGAGCGGCCTAGCCTGAGCTGCGCCTCCACCCTCCAGAAATTGAGGAACTTCCTCCATCCCCAGTGCTTTAGCGCGACTTCCACTCTCTGCGTAGCCCGGCCCTTGGCCACAGAGCTAATAGCTGTATTGTTTACCTGGAAGGTCCTCTCCATGGCCCTTATCGTGTTTACTAAGACCGATGCTCGTAGGGACACTCGTCATCTCCCGAATTCAAGCTATCCTGAATGGCTTGGGCCATTAAGGCAGCCGAATGTGTTCTTCAAAGAATGCTGGGCGACTCGCGCCTAAAAATTCTTAAAAAAGACCCGGACACGATATCTCCTTGAGATTATACATCAAAGCGCGGCAAATGAAGGCTGGTTGACAAAGTCCCTTTTGCTAAGCGGCCTACCATTTTGCGACTAGGCGCTGGCCTGCGCCCTCCTGGCCTGCCTCAGCACCATCGCCAGGAACGCCCCCAGCCCCAGGGCTGCCAGCGCCACCACCAGCGGCAGCAGCCACGGGTAACGCTCGCTGAAAGGCTCCGTTGGCTTCGCCTCAAAGTCTGTGTTCACCACCTCCGCGCCCAGACCGCCCTCACGCAGGTTCTCGGTCACCAGATACGGGAACAACTGCTCTATATCGTAGGACGGCGCTGAGGCCGCGGGGTTGCCATAGTGCAGCGCGTAGCTGTCCCCGGACTTGGCCTGGAATATCAGCCGTCTCTCGAACCCCAGCGCCTTTACCCCCGTCACCTCCAACGGCGCGTTATCCCGATTCAGCACCGTCACCCTTAGATAGCGGTCCGTGGTCTCCGGATAGTCCACCCCCAGCCCCTGCTGTTTTAATAGCGGCGTGTCGTAGGAGAAAATCGCCCCGCCGCTGAGTATCTCCGTCCACTCCCTGGCGTCCCCGCTCGTCTCTATCCTGACCTCTCGAAAGAAATTTACGTTCGGCGTAGACACTTCCACGCGGCTGGACGGCAGCCCGGCCCTCCCTAGGTCCACCACCAGCCTGGACGCCTTCTGCCCAGCGTCCTCCGCCCTGGAAGTAATCGATGACGCGTACTCTCGATATGCTGGGTTAATCGCCTGCAGCAGGAACGCCGACACCCCCCGTATCTCCAGCGGCGGCTGGCCGTTGTTCTGAATGGTGACTCGTATATATCTCGCCGAGCTCACCGGATAGGTCACGCGAGTGCTTCTCGCCGCCTCCGGCTGACCCTCGACGCTGACATCGTATATCTGCGCCCCCGCCTGTAAGACCGACCATTGGCTCAGGTCGTCGCTGCCCTCCACTCGCACCGCCCTCTGAAAGTTCCTCGACGCCGTCAGTATCTCCACCTCGCTGTGCAGCGCCCCGCTCCCACCCGTCCGCACCACAAACGACGTGTCCCCATTAGGCGATATCCCCAGGTCCTGCACCGCCGCCGACACCGACTGCCGTCTCCGCTCCCCCCGCTCCACCAGGAGCTTGTATGGCGTCTCGATGCCGTTGGTAGTCTCTATAATTCTCAGGTCCGCCAGCCCCGTCACCGATTTTGTATACACATCAATGTCCGGCCTCACCTGCACAAACTCATCCACAGTGACGCCAGGCTGCAGGCTAATCGGCTTCGAATACTCCCACTCCCTAGACGTAAAGTCCGACGACGCCACCCCCGCCAGGCCCACCGCCAGCAGGCCCACCAGCCCTACCACAAAGAAAAGTTTTCTAAACGCCCTCACCCCTGGGGACTGGGGCTTTCCCCCCTGGTTCCCCCTCTTCTCCCTCGAAGGAGAAGAGGGGGCTAGGGGGTGATAAGGTGTCTTAATTCCTCTTCCCCTTCCAGCAGGAAGGGGATAAAGGGGATGGTATCCCGCACATGACAAGGCTTCTCTTCCGTGTAGCGTATGGCTCTCTTTAACTTGTCCCAAAGAAAAACCCCTTTATCGCGCTCCTGTACCTCTGATACAGGAAGCCAATGATTAGCAGCAGAAAGCCCAGCGTAATAAACGCCGCCACCCTATAACCTGAATCCAGCAGGAACGAATCGAATAGGAACAGCTTCAGCACTACCACCGCCATCAGCGCCAGCCCCGCCAGCCGCGCTTCCCTGGACTTAGAAAGCGCTCCTGCCAGCAACACCAGGCCCGCGTATAGGAACCACAAAATCGTCAGCGTAAGCTGGATAGCGTTATCAATGTCAAAATCAAAGACTCGACTATTGAAGTATCTGATAACCTCGGCGCTGATAATCCACAGCGTGAAAAAGTTCGCCAGCCCCAGCAGCCCGCCCAGAATGTACGGCCGGTACTCCTCTTCCCACCACTCCGACTGCCCCCGGTTCCGCCAGTATCCCGCCGCCGACGCGTAATATCCCGCCACCGCCAGCGCAAAGGTCATCACACGCTCGTTAAACACCAGAGTGAACGGCCCCCCCGGCGCGTCCGTATCGAAGAAAATCAGCCGGAACGCCACCACCGGCGCCACCGCCAGCCCAAAGACTCTCACGTGCCAGCTTCGCACCGCAAACCCAGTCCACACCAGCACCGCCATCTCCGCGGCCCAGGCAATGGTTATCCATTCTCCCGTCAGCTCCAGGGGTATCGCGATGGTTATAAACACCGTCGCGATACCCAACCCGGTAACCGTCATCTCCGACGACATCCCCCGACGCCACAAGAGGGTGTACGATAGCAGCCCGTATAGCAGCGCCATGCTCAACGACATCAGCGGCAGCCAGTCCTCATATCTGTCCGACAGCAGCGCCGCGTTGATGCCAAAGTAGGCCGCCGCGTTGGCCGCCATCAGCAGCAGATCATAGTATCGAGGGGTCACCCGCCATACCACGTGGTACAGCGTCGTCGCCAGCACAAACACCCCGAAAATCATCGCCAGCCCCGTCTGCTCCATCGCCAAGTCCACGCCGGCTGTGTCCTGCACCCAGAACCCGAACAGTGCGTACGAGCCTACCGCAGCCACAATGACCAGCCATCGCCAGTTCTTATATGTGGACAGGGCTAGCACACCCAAATCCAGGACTAATATGTAAAGCAGCAATAGCTGTGCGTCCGGCAGATCCCGTTCCAGTATCAGCGGCGTGAACAGCCCTCCCAGCACCGCCAGCACCGCCAGCCCCAGCGACGAATGCCTCAGCGACAGCACGCCGCTGGTAATGGTAATAAGCACCAATATCCCCAGCGACGGCAGCGTCCCCATCAGTTCGTGTATCCCAAACGCCGCGTAAATGGATAGGTATAAAATCGCGATGCCCGTTCCCATCACCGCCTGCGCCCATACTGCGTACCGCCGCTGCCAGTATTCCCCCGCCGCCATCAGCGCCAGCCCGCCCGCAATGCCCAGCGTCACCTGCCCCGTCGGTCCTATCCAGTCGTTATTTATCGCCAGCGCCAGGAAAAATCCCGCCCCCATAATCAGCGCCAGCCCGCCAATCCTGGCAAACCAGTTCCCCGGCAGCTTCTCCCAGTCGAACTGCCCCAGGAAGGCGAACGGGTCGAACGGCTCCGAAGGCGGCGCCCCCGTCCCTGCCGTCCCTCCGCCGGCCGGCGGGGAGGCGGTAACCACTGGCGTCGATGCCTCTGTCTCCGCCGCTGGCCGCACCACCCCCATCACCGCGTCCCGCAGCGCCGCCACCTCCTGCCTCAACTGCGACACCTCCTGCCGTATCGACGACCAGTCCTCGGCTCTAGCCTGCTCCCCTTCACCCGCTGCCGCGGAAGGCGCCTTCTCCGCCTCCAGCGCCCTCCCGCAGTGTATGCAAAACCTATTTTCTGGCTGGTTCTCGCCGCCGCATATTAAGCATCTGACTGTGTCTTGGGCCATCCTGCCTCCGTTCTTATGCCGAGGCTGGCCGGCCTTGCCGGCTCCTGTAACCCTTCCGCGCCAGATACACTACTCCCCACACCGTTAGAAAAGCCACTATTTCACCTATGGTAGCCAGAAGAAAAAAGAAGAGGCCTATCCCGAAACTTAGTATCAATGGCCGGTTCCCCCACAGAAAACCTCCGCCCCCGTGTACCGCCAAAAAGAATATTACGCCTATGGCCCCATTAATCCCCAGAGACACTATCGCCGCCGACAATCTCCACAACGGGTGTAATCTCTGCTCCACTCCCGGCAGGCGTCCTCCCAGTCCCATCCATAAAAGGCTCCCCAGCCACGCCATCGCGCCCATTCCCAACAACACATACACGCCCGCGCCAAAAGACCGGCCCGTGACGGCATCTACTATCCCCCCTACTACCCCCCCCCCCACTAGCCCGGCCAGCCACGCCAGCCAGAAACGGTACCCCCAGTGCAGTCCCTTCCGCCCCCCTGTCGAATACGCCTCTGGAAGTGCCGTCCCGCAGTTGGCGCAAAACCTCGCCCCGGACGGGTTGCCCTGCCCGCATTGAGCACACCTCAGTTCCTTTTGGACCACCCTGCCTCCACAAAAAACCTTCTCCTCAGTCTACCCATATATATAACAAGACGGCTAGAGGTCTAATTCCGTTCCAACAGCCTTCCAAGTTTCCCCAGGCGATAGACTGGTTATTAATCCTTTGGACCTAACAAATACAAAAAGAGAGACGATGGCGGCCGGGCAATCGTCTCTCTTTTCAAACTCACGAGTGGTGTGGTTATGGGCCAGCGCAGAATTCGTCAATAATGTCATGCAATTCTTGCACCGTAAAGCCAAGGTCCTTTGCAACGTTTGCGAAACCGCGCTCTTTGCTCGCGCCGCCCGCGCCCTGCGCAACCCATGCCGTGGTCTGACCCTTGCAGTTGAGGTCACCCGGGGTTCCTATCTCTTTCTCCTTAGCCAGCGCGGTACCTGAGAAAGCGGCAACCATTAACGCAACTACAGCCAATGCCAGTACTAGTCTTCTCTTCATTGCTCCCTCCACAACACAAGGTTTTAAGGATTTGACCTTACGCTCCTGCGACCGGCCTGACGGGCTTCGGCCCAGGCCATCCTATGCATATCCCTGCGGACTAGAAACAGATAAATTGAGTAATTGAATAAGTTAATAGACTAGGTCTCCTCGCCTAATTATTCGGAAATGCTTTGCTGGTGATTCAGATGAGTCCACCCAGTCGCAGAGCTCCGCCCTTCACATCCTTCCGACAACACCGCGCTCAAGTTGACTCACTTTTCCAGCAGTGCAATAATTCAGAAAAATTAGTCTGTAACAAGGAGTCGCGCCAATGTATAAAGGCCTCAAAGTAATCGATGCCGACGCCCATATGCAGGAACCGCCTGACGTATGGGACAAGTACGTCGAGCCCAAGTTCTACGACCGACGCCCTATCGTCAAGGAAGTCGAATACCGCCTCTTCTTCAAGTACGAGGCCGGCGAGCTTTATCCCCAGGCCCTCGGCGGCAAGGACCAAATGGGCCGCCTCCGCCCCAAGGAAATCCTCGCCCGGCAGCCCATAAAGTACGGCGAGGCCTATGAAGAGTATTGGAGCGCCGAAAGCCGCCTCCGCGACATGCAGAAGTTCGGCTGGGACAAAATGGTCCTCATCCCCGGCACCGGCGCCCAGCCTATCAAGCTGGAAAACAAGGACCCGGAGCTTATGTTCGCCCTGGCCCGCGCCTACCACAACTGGTGCCACGACTTCTGCGCCGCCGACCGCTCCCGCCTCAAGATGGTGGCCCAGATACCCTCCTACGGCATCGATGACATGATTAAGGAGATGCGACGCGCCGTCACTGACCTGGGCGCCGTCACCGTCATGGCCTTCAAGCCCCAGGAAGGTAAGTTCTGGCACGACCCCTACTACGATGTCTTCTGGAACACCGCCGAAGAACTGGACGTCCCCGTGGCCTTCCACGGCGTCCAGAGCTCCAGCCCCCACACCGGCAAGCGGTACCAGGGCGTCCCCGGCACCCTCATCGCCCTGGAGCACGCCATCGGCTTCCCCTTTGAAAACATGATCTCCCTGGGCCACATGATCTACACCGGCATCCTGGAAAAGCACCCTGACCTCCGCATCGCCATGCTGGAAGGCAACGCCGGCTGGGTCCCCTTCTGGATGGGCCGCCTTGACGACCACATGCACGGTCGGCAGGCCGTCTTCATCACCCAGGACCAGAACCCCATGTCCATGAAGCCCAGCGAGTACTTCAAGCGGCAAGTCTGGGTGGCCTGCGACGGCGACGAGTTCGCCATCCCCGCCGTGGTCAGCCTCATGGGCGCCGACAATCTCCTCTGGAACACCGACTACCCCCACCCCGACGCCCCAGACCCCGACAAGGCCCTCCCCGAGTTCATGGAGCAGCCCATCTCCATGGACGCCAAGAAAAAAGTCCTCTGGGACAGCCCCGTCCGCCTCTTTGGCCAGCGCATCGTAAACTAAGCAACAGAAAAAGAGGCCCTCCGAATATTCGGAGGGCCTCTTGGTTTATGCAGAAGCCGCCGTGAGCAGATATTAGGAGGTTAATCTCAATCAGTCAGAGGCGGTTTGGACACGATGCATCACTTATAGTCTCTTTCTCATGACCGCTTGTACTTGCCAACATTTGAGGCGTATAAAGTCCTGATGGACTCCCAGAAATTCCTTCTCCCCTGATGGGAGAAGGTGCAGGATGAGGGTGAAACCCTAGGACTACAATCCTTATATCAATGCCACCTACCACCAGCGTGGGAAGGGCGGACCTCCCCTCAGGTCCCTTCCCCCCTTGAGTGGCAAGGCAGAGCCTGTCCTGAGTATGCCGAAGGAATGGGGGGTCAGGGATGGGACAGAGGCAGTGTCCTGGAGAACGACAGGATGGTAATCTAAGCAAACTTTGGTGTGGAGGGAACTATGAAGAAGGATTACAGGGTCATAGACGGCGACGGCCACATGCAAGAACCCACCGACATCTGGGACAAATACGTCGAAAAAGCCTACCACGACAAGCGCCCCCTGGTCTCCGGCCACGTTATGCGCTATCTCTTCAGCTACGCCCCCTGCCCCTCCTTCCCCGAAGGCCGCGGCCTCCCACGCCCCGACAGCGTCTTTGCCGACTGCCCCGACCGTTTCGGCAAGGCCTGGGACTCCTGGTGGTCCCTCCCTGCCCGCATCGACGCCATGAAGCAGGAAAAGGTGGACATCCAGGTCGGCTTCCCCACCAACGGCGGCGCCGCCCTCTCCTCCCATCTCACCGACGCGCCCCTCCAGGCCGCCCTCTGCCGCGCCTACAACAACTGGGCCACCGACTACTGCCGCGATTCCAAGGGCAAAGTCCAGTACATTGCCCTGGTCTCCATGCTCGATATCAACGAAGCCATCAAAGAGGCAAAGCGCGCCTCGGCCATACCCGCCGCCACCGCCATCAACATGCCCGACCCCGGCGGCTCCCGCGTCTGGTCCGACGCCCAGTTCGATCCCCTCTGGTCCGCCCTGGAAGAGCTGGACCTGGCCGCCTCATTCCACGGCGGCGGCTCCCAGCAGCACTTCTTCAAGGACCTGACCAAGACCCCAGGCCTCGCCTCCGTCAGCCACGCCCTCGCCTTCCCCCTCGACGACATGCTGGCCATGGGTACCCTCATCTTCGGCGGCGTCCTGGAGCGCCACCCCAACCTGCGATGCTCCTTCCTGGAAGCCAACGCCGGATGGCTTCCCTGGTGGTTGGGCCGAATGGACGACCACGCCGTTGGCCGACAGGGCAGGTTCCAGTACGGCAAAGGCGTCGACATGAAGCCCAGCGATTACTTCCGCCGTCAGTGCTTCGTCGCTTGCGACGCCGACGAGGAAACCCTGGAAATTGCCACCGAGCGCGCCGCCGACAACCTCATCTTCAACACCGACTGGCCCCACCCCGACGCCCCCGTCCCCGGCGCCGTCAACAAGTTCCTGTCACGCCCCATCCCCGACGCCACCAAAAAGAAAATCCTGTGGGACAACTCCGTCAAACTCTACGGCAACCGCGTCACCGCCGCCGCCAAGTAACCACGCTGTAGCATCCAGAAACCAAAGGGGTCTGTCTGTAAACGGGCCCCTTTTTAGTAGGACGCAGGGTGGTTATTTTGTCATTCTTGTATCTTAAAAAAGGTCTAAACTGTTCTCCAAGCACAGCGATGCCGGCGGGGCAGGCCGTTTCATTCTCGGTCTCATTAGACCGTCG